>NZ_JBFTQY010000108.1:0-16706 GCF_056399245.1 Rhizobium sp. 01N447_2 | reverse complement strand
GGACAAAGGATTTGCCTGGTACGAAGACGGCAAGATGGACAAGAAGACAAATACCTTCAAGGACTTCGTCGCAGCGGCCGATTATCTGAATCAACAGAAGTTCACCTCTTACGCGAAGATCATCGCCGAGGGCGGATCGGCCGGCGGCATGCTGATGGGTGCGGTAGCCAACATGGCGCCGGAGAAGTTCGCCGGCCTCATCGCCGCCGTTCCCTTCGTCGACGTGCTCAACACCATGCTCGACGACACTTTGCCGCTCACCCCGCCGGAATGGCCGGAATGGGGCAACCCGATCGACAGCAGGCAAGAATACGAGCAGATCGCATCCTACTCGCCCTACGACAATGTCGGCGCAAAAGCCTATCCGCCGATCCTGGCGCTCGGCGGCCTGACCGACCCGCGCGTCACCTATTGGGAGCCGGCCAAATGGGTGGCGAAGCTGCGCGACAAGACGACGGGCGTCGCGCCGATCCTGCTCAAGACCAACATGGACGCCGGCCATGGCGGCGCCTCCGGCCGCTTCCAGCGGCTGGAAGAGATCGCGTTTGAATATGCGTTTGCGATCAAGGTGGCAGAGAAGATGTAAAGGTTTCGGAGGAGCCGATGACGGTCTTTGTTGCATTGCTTCGCGCCGTCAATGTCGGCGGCACCGGCTCTTTGCCGATGGCCGAGCTGAAGGCGATCTGCCAAGGCCTCGGCTTTTCCGACGTCAAGACCTACATCCAGAGCGGCAACGTGCTTTTCCGTTCGGATGAAGCGGAAAAGACGGTAGAGGAGCGGCTTGACGAGGCGCTCGGCAAGACGATGGGCAAGCGGCCGGGCGTGATGGTGCGCCGCCGCAAGGAACTCGATGGGATCGTTGCCGACGCGCCCTTTCCTGATGCCAAGCCGAACTTCCTGCTCGTCTATTTCCTGCCTGAAAAGGCGCCCGGCGATGCACTGGAGACGATGGTGGCGCCCGACGGCGAGGAGGCGAAGCTCGCCGGCCGGGAAATCTATGTGCACTATCCCAATGGTTCCGGCCGCTCGAAGCTGAAGCTGCCGGCGTTGAAGCCGGGGACGTCGCGCAATCTCAACACTGTGCGCAAGCTCGCGGACATGGCGGCGGCACTGGAGGACGGGGACTGAGGAGGTTAGCGCGATTCCGGACGCAAAACCGCTTCGCACCTTTGCTGGAATTGCTTTAGGCCCTCGGCATCGCTGCCACCGGCAGGAAGAGCATCCTCACGAAGGTGCGGAGCATCAGCACCTGCTCGGCCAGCGTGTTCGGTTCCTTCAGCGTCTTCGACAAAACGATGCCGCCTTCCAGGACGGAGGACACCATGTCGGCGAGCTGGTCGACGTCGACGGGTTCGCGCAGCGGATAGACTGCCACGATGTCCCGGAGCATGCGGCCGAAACGGCGCCGCCAGGCAAGCACCGCATTCCGGTTGATCTCCTGTATCTCCCGGTCGAACAGCCGTTCGTAATAGCAGATGCCCGCCACAAGGCAGCCGGGATGGCCGTTCGGCAGGTCGGAGAGCAGTTCGGAAAGCAGCTTCAGGCCGAGCAAGAAGGATTGCAGCGGATCGTCGGTCAGATCGCGCGCGCGGCTGAAGATCTCATCATAGATGCGCTCGTCATTTTCGATGTAGCGGTTGAGCAACGCCTTGGCGAGTTCGTTCTTGTCCCTGAAATGATAGAAGAAGCCGCTCTTGGTGATGCCGGTCTCGGCGATCAGCTCCTCGATGGAGGTGCCGCCGAAACCCTTCTGCAAGACTGCCGCTTCGGCCACATCGAGGATGCGGGTCCGCGTTTCCTCGCCCTTTCGCATGTCCCCTCCTGTACCGCCGGTACAGTTTTCAGCGCCACTCGTTCAAGCTTTCTTACGCCCCCGACGGCTTCGGCTGAAGCAAGCGATTGATATCAATCGGCAAAAGCCAAAACCGCCTGGAGTATACCGCAAGTCGCCTAGTTTGACAGCCGATTAAGCGCCAGAACATAATTCATCGACGGCAGCCAATCGGGGGCCGCGAGGGAGAGGCTTCAACAATGGCAAAGTACAGAAACGGTTTGCCGCAGCTCAAAGGCGGCACCTTCATTACCGACGGCGGCATGGAAACGACGATGATCTTCCAGGAAGGGATCGAGCTACCGCATTTCGCCGCCTTCATATTGCTGTCTTCCGAAGACGGGCGGCAACGCATGCGGAATTACTATCGCCGTTATCTCGATATCGCACGGCGGCACGGCACGGGCTTCGTGCTCGACACCGCCACATGGCGGGCCAATCCGGACTGGGGGCAGAAGCTCGGCTATACCAGCCAGGCCCTGAAGGCGGTCAACGAGAAAGCCGTCGACCTGCTCGTCGACTTACGCAGCGCCTATGAGCGGCCGGAGCAGCCGATCGTCATCAGCGGCGCGATCGGCCCGCGCGGCGATGGTTACAAGGCAGGCTTCATGGATGCGGCCGAAGCGGAAGACTACCACGCCTTTCAGATCGGGGCTTTTGCCGGCACGGAAGCCGACATGGTGAGCGCCTTCACGCTGACCAATATCGACGAGGCGATCGGCGTGGCGCGGGCAGCACAGTCGCTCGGCATGCCCTCGGTCATCTCCTTCACGCTGGAGACGGATGGTCGGCTGGTGACGGGTCGCAGCATTCAGGACGCGATCGAGACGACGGATGCGGCGACCGGCGGAGCCCCGGCCTATTACATGATCAACTGCGCCCATCCGACGCATTTCGAAACAGCGCTCGATCCTGGAAGCGCCTGGGTGAAGCGCATTTCCGGCATCCGCGCCAATGCCTCGGCCATGAGCCACGAGCAGTTGGACAATAGCGAAACGCTGGATGCGGGCGATCCTGAAGATCTCGGCCGCCGCTACCGCAAGCTCATCGACCGCATGCCTGCGATGCGCGTGCTTGGCGGCTGTTGCGGCACCGACCACCGCCATGTCGCGGCGATCTGCGAGGCATGCCTGCCGCAGGCGGCGTAACGACCTGAGAGGGAGGAGACGCTGTATCCGACTAGGGTATGCCGTGTCAGCCTTTGGCGGCGGCGCCTTTCTTCTGTTTGGCCTTGTAGCCGGTGATCTCCTCGCCGGCGGTCGGCGAGAAGCGCAGGTTCCAGAAGGTGGCGGTGATCGAGATGATCGTGACGACGATGAAGGCTGCCGAGAAATCGCCAAGGGCCGGCGTCTCAGTGCCTGACAAGGCCATGGAGCCGTGCAGCGCCAAGGCGCCGATGCAGATGCCGAGCGACAGCATGAGCTGCTGGAAGGTGGTGTAGAAGCTGGTTGCCGAGCTCATCCGCTCCTTGCTGATCTCGTCATAGGCAATGGTGTTATAGGCGGTGAACTGGAACGACAGGAAGAAGGCGCTGAGCACCAGGACGATAAAGACCAGCGGCATCGGCCAGTCCGGCCGGAAGGCAGCACAGAGGCCATAGCCGATCGTCCCGAGGATGCCGTTGAGGATGAGGCTCCTGCGGAAGCCCAGCCGGCGGAAGACAAACTTCGCCATCGGCTTCATGGCGAGAGCGCCAAGCGCGGTCGCGATGATGATCTGGCCGGCCGCAGCCGCAGACAGGCGGAAGCCGATCTGGAAGAGCAGCGGCAGCAGGAAGGGCTGCGCGCCCTGGGTGATGCGCGTCAGCGAACCGGCGATGACCGACGTGCCGAAGCTCGGCACCTTCATCAGCGAAAAATCCATGATCGGCGACGGATGTTTGCGGGCATGTCTGAGATAGGCGATGCCGAAGAGCAGGCCGATGGCGATCAGGAAGATCGAGAAGGCACCCTCGCCTTCATGGCTCGACATTTCGAAGCCGAAGAGCAGCGAACCGAGCGAGATGCCCGAGAGGACGAAGCCGACCGTATCGAATGGACCGCTTGCCTTGCCCTTCACCTCGTCGATGTAGATCGAGACGAAGATCATGCCGATGATGCCGATCGGCACGTTGATGTAAAAGATCCAGCGCCAGTCGAGATAGGTGACGATGAAGCCGCCGAGCGGCGGGCCGACGATCGGGCCGATCAGCGCCGGCACGAGCAGCCAGGACATGGCGCTGACCATATCCTTGCGGTCGACGCTGCGCATCAGCACCAGGCGCCCGACCGGCATCATCATCGCGCCGCCTATGCCCTGAAGCAGCCGGGCCAGCACCAGGAAGGACAGCGTCGGCGCCAGCGCACAGAGGATGGAGCCGACGACGAAGACGGCGATGGCCGAGCGGAAAACGGTGCGGGAGCCGAAACTGTCGGCCATCCGGCCGCTTGCCGGAATGAAGATCGCAAGGCTCAGGAGATAGGAGGTCAGGGCGATCGACATGGCCGGGGCGCTGACGCCGAAATCGTGCGCCATGGTGGGCAGCGCGGTCGCAAGCACGGTCGCATCGATGTTTTCCATCAGCATCGCACTCGCGACAATCATCGCGATCACCCGGAAATTGGGCGTGGCGCGCCGAACCATCGGCGCCTGGTAAATCTGATCCGACATCGTCCGGGATCACTCGCGGTGGCGCGGCGGAGCACACAAGGCAGCAAGGCCGCGGGGGGATGACATGGCGCAAAGCCAAGGGGAGACGAATTGCTATACGCCCGCGATCATGGCGGCGCTATGTCGTTTATGGCAAAGCTGCTTTGACGAGAGGTAAAGGCAGATCACAATTCCTTGCATGGGTCTGATCTTCGTGAAGGTCTTCATCCCCCGGCTTGCGCGGCATGCATCCTAGCCCTACCTATGAACCATGACCTCCGCCCTGCAGAAAAACCGGCCCGGTGCGGCCTTTCCGTTCGACAACAGTTATGTTGGTTTGCCGCCGCACTTCTTTGCGGCGCAAGCGCCGACTGCGGTGGCGGAGCCTTGGCTGATCAAGCTCAACGAGCCGCTCGCCGCCGAACTCGGGCTCGATGTCGAGGCCTTGCGCCGCGATGGCGCGGCGATCTTTTCCGGCAATCTCGTTCCCGAAGGGGCCGAACCGCTGGCGATGGCCTATGCCGGGCACCAGTTCGGCGGCTTCTCGCCGCAGCTCGGTGACGGGCGGGCGATCCTGCTCGGCGAAGTGGTCGACCGCAGCGGCAAGCGCTACGATATCCAGCTGAAGGGCGCCGGGCCGACACCGTTTTCGCGCCGCGGCGATGGCCGGGCGGCACTCGGGCCGGTGCTCAGGGAATATCTCATCAGCGAGGCGATGTTTGCGCTCGGCATTCCGGCCACGCGGGCGCTGGCGGCGGTGACGACAGGCGAGCCGGTCTATCGCGAAGAGGTGCTGCCGGGCGCGGTCTTCACCCGCGTCGCGGCCAGCCATATCCGCGTCGGCACGTTCCAGTATTTCGCGGCCCGGGGCGACACCGACGGCGTGCGGGCTCTGGCCGATTATGTGATCGACCGGCACTATCCGGCATTGAAAGAGGCCGAGAACCCCTATCTCGCGCTTTTCGATGCGGTCTCCGAGCGCCAGGCGGCGCTGATTGCCCGCTGGCTGCATGTCGGCTTCATCCATGGCGTGATGAACACGGATAATATGACCGTCTCCGGCGAGACGATCGATTTCGGCCCCTGCGCCTTCGTGGATACCTATGATCCGGCGACCGTCTTTTCATCCATCGATCAGCATGGGCGTTACGCCTATGCCAACCAGCCCGGCATCGGCCAATGGAACCTCGCAAGGCTCGGCGAAACGCTGCTGCCGCTGATCGACGCCGAGCCCGACAGCGCCGTCGATAAGGCGAATGCGGTGATCAAGAGTTACGGCGAACGGTTCCAGGCGCATTGGCTGGCCGGCATGCGCGAAAAGATCGGCCTTGCCGGCGAAGAGGACGGCGATCTCGACCTGGTGCAGGCGCTGCTGTCGCTGATGCAGGCGCAGGGCGCCGATTTCACCCTGACCTTCCGGCGGCTGTCGGATCTTGCCGGCGATGACGCCGCAGAGCCTGAATTCGCGGCGAGTTTCCGCGAGCCGGAAGCCTGCGGTGCGTGGCTCACGCAGTGGCGCGAGCGGCTGTCACGCGATCCGCAGACGGCCACTGAGCGCGCCATTGCCATGCGGAGCGTCAATCCGGCCTTTATCCCACGCAATCACCGGGTCGAACAGGCGATCGAGGCCGCCGTCGAGAACGGCGATTTTTCCCTGTTCGAGGCGCTGCTGGGCGTGCTTTCGAAACCCTATGAGGATCAGCCTGGCTTTGCCGCCTATCGGGAACCGCCGAAGCCTAGCGAACGGGTGCTTGCGACCTTCTGCGGAACGTGACGGGCGCTCTCGCCCGTTTTGGTGGCGCAGTTACGCCATATCGATCCGCTTCCATCCGGCCCGACGCCCCGTTCGGCGCACCGGCACCCTGCGGCAATTGTGGCCGTTGAAAGGCATCTCCTTCGCGCTATCTGCCGGATCGGCGGGACTTTTCCGCCGATCCTCCACCCCGGCTAACCTCAGCGGGAGACAGCCTTATGGCGATCGTCATCACCTCCATTTTCTTCATCATCATCGGGCTGGCTCTTGGCGGCGGCGGGCTGTGGCTCGTCACGCTCGGTGGCAGCGTCTTCTACCTGTTCGCCGGGCTGATGTTCCTGATCACCGCCGGGCTGCTGCTGATGCGCAAGGCGGTGGCGCTCTGGGTCTATGCGGTGCTCGTCGTTGCTGCGCTCGCCTGGGCGATCTGGGAGGTTGGCTTCGACTGGTGGCAGCTCGGGCCGCGCGGCGGCATGATCATCCTGCTCGGGCTCTGGCTGCTGACGCCATGGATCCGTCGGCCGCTCGGCCTGCGCAGTCCGACCGGCATCACCTACGCCGCGAACCCATGGCCGCTCGCCGTGCCTGTCATCCTCGCCATCCTCGTCGCCCTCTATTCGATGACGACCGACCCGCATGACCTTGCCGGCGAGTTGCCTAAGGATACAGTTGCCGCCAACCCCGCCTTCGGCGGCAGCGTGCCGGATGGCGAATGGCATCAATATGGCCGCACGGCCTTCGGCCAGCGCTATTCGCCACTCGACCAGATCACCACCGAGAACGTCTCCACCCTCAAGGAAGCGTGGCGATACCAGACCGGCGACGTCAAGCGGCCGGACGATGTCGGCGAGACGACCTATCAGGTGACGCCGCTCAAGGTGAAGGACACGCTCTATCTCTGCACGCCGCATAACTGGGCGATCGCGCTCGACGCCAAGACCGGCAAGGAGAAATGGAAATACGACGCCAACTCCGGCATGAACCCCGACCGGCAGCATCAGACCTGCCGCGGCGTCACCTATTATGCCGATCCTGCCGTTGCCGCCGGCCAGCCCTGCGCCGAGCGCGTCTACCTGCCGACCTCCGATGTCCGGCTGATTGCGCTCGATGCGGCGGACGGGAAGGTCTGCACCAGTTTTGCCGACCAGGGCGTGCTGCATTTGGAAACCGGCATGCGCTACAACCCGGCCGGCTATTATTATTCCACCTCGCCGCCGGTCGCGGTGGCGGGCAAGATCATCGTCGGCGGGGCGGTGAACGACAATTATTCGACCGAGGAACAATCCGGCGTCATCCGCGCCTTCGACATCAACACCGGCGCGCTGGTCTGGAACTGGGATTCCGGCAATCCCGATGTGACGACGCCGATCACCGGGGACCAGACCTACACGACCAACTCGCCGAACAGTTGGTCGGTCTTCAGCGTCGACGAGGCGCTCGGCATGGTCTACATCCCGCTCGGCAACCAGGTGCCCGACCAGATCGGCATCAACCGCAGCGACAATGTCGAGAAATTCTCCTCCTCGATCGTCGCGCTCGATATCGCCACCGGCCAGATGCGCTGGGTGCGCCAGACGGTGCATCACGATCTCTGGGACATGGACGTGCCGGCCCAGCCGGCGCTGATCGACCTGACGAAGCAGGACGGAACCGTGGTTCCCGCCCTCGTCGGCCCGACCAAGCAGGGCGATATCTATGTGCTCGACCGGCGCAGCGGCGAACCGATCATCCCGGTCAAGGAAATACCGGCGCCAGGCGGCGCGGTCTCGGGCGATCATACCTCGCCGACGCAGCCGATCTCGGACCTCACCTTCTCGCCCGAGCCTCTCCAGGAAAAGGACATGTGGGGCGTGTCACTGTTCGATCAGATGGCCTGCCGCATCGACTTCCACCGCTACCACTATGAGGGCCGCTACACGCCGCCTTCGCTTAAAGGGACGATCGTCTATCCCGGCAATTTCGGCACCTTCAACTGGGGCTCGGTGGCGGTGGACCCTGAGCGGCAGATCATGTTCGGCATGCCGACCTATCTCTCCTTCACCTCGCGGCTGGTGCCGGCCGCCGACATTCCGCCGAGAGGCCAGGACGAGAAGGGCAGCGAACAGGGGCTCAACCGCAATGACGGCGCGCCCTACGGCGTCTTCATGGGCCCCTTCCTCGGACTGCTCAAAATCCCCTGCCAGGCGCCGCCGTGGGGCTATGTTGCGGGCGTCGACCTGCGCACCGGCAAGATCGCCTATATGCATAAGAACGGCACCGTGCGTGACATGACGCCATTGCCGCTGCCCGTCAAGGTGGGCGTGCCTGGCATCGGCGGGCCGATGCTGACCAAGGGCGGCGTCGCCTTCCTGGGGGCTGCGGTCGACGACTACCTGCGCGCCTATGACGTGACAAACGGGCGAGAGCTCTGGCAGGCGCGGCTTCCCGCCGGCGGCCAGGCGACGCCGATGACCTATACGGCGGATGACAACAAGCAATATGTCGTCATGGTCGCCGGCGGCCACGGCTCGGTCGGCACCAAGCCCGGCGATTACGTGATCGCCTATACGCTGCCTTGATGGGGAGCCCTCCTCTAGCGAGACAAAGGCCCCTCCCCAACCCCTCCCCACAAGGGGGAGGGACTAACCCGTGGCGGTCCCTGCCACCAAAATACGTCGCCACATGCTGCATCGTCAGGAATGAAATGCGATGGGTGCCACACAGCAGCCCCTCCCCCTTGTGGGGAGGGGTTGGGCAGGGGTTTTCACACGCGACAACTGTCGATCACCCCCTTCGCATTTTCCCACTCACACCATCTCGACGACCATGCGGCCGACTTCGGCAAAGATCGGGTTGAGTTCCTTCACCGGCACGGTCGTCTCGCTGATATAGACGGCAGCGACGATCGGGCCGCGATCCGGCGGCCAGATTACCGCGATATCGCCGAGCGAGCCGTTCGGGCCGGTGCCGGTCTTGTCTCCGACCTTCCAATCCGCCGGCAAGCCGGCGCGCAGCCGTTCCTTGCCTGTGGTGCTCGCCACCAACCAGGCGATCAGCCTGTCTGAGGAGGCTTCAGCGAGGACCGAGCCGAGCGTCAGGTTGCCGAGCGTGTCGAGCATCGCATCCGGGGTCGTCGTGTCACGCGGATCGCCCTTCTTGCCCTCGTTCAGCGTCGGTTCGGTGCGGTCGAGACGGGTCGTGCCATCGCCGATCGAGCGCAGCCATTCGGTCAGCGCCGCCGGACCGCCAAAACTTTCGAGCAGCAGATTGCCGGCCGTGTTGTCGCTGACGGTCACCGCCGCCTCGCAGAGTTCGGCGACGGTCATGCCATCGGTTCCGGCATGTTTTTCGCTGAGCGGCGAATAGTCAACGAGCTTGTCCTTGCCATAGGTCACCCGCCGATCGAGGTTTTCCTCGCCCTTGTCGGCGCGGCCAAGCACGAAAGCGGCAGCCAGCGCCTTGAAGGTACTGCACATCGGAAAGGCCTCGCTGCCGCGATAGCCGAAGGAGATGCTCGTCTGGGTATCGAGCACCGAGACGCCGAGGCGGCCACCGGTGCGTTTTTCCAGTGCGGCAAGGCGGCGCTCGATGTTGTCGTCACCCTCCTCGCCACTCTCCTTGGGAGCTTCCTCGGCCCCCTCCTCGGCGTTGGCGGGAAGCGCCAGCGCGGCCAAGCCCATCGATGACAGGCACAATGCCGAGCCTATCAGCATGCGGCGGGTCAGACTGAGATCCATGAAATCCTCCGGCAAATCAGGAGCACAGAGCTAAGGCGCGATTGCGGCGGCATCTCGTCCTCGCGGCGACCTTGTCGTCCGCCGAGCGAGCTTTGTCGTCCGCCGAGCGATGTTGATTGTCCGCCCGCCCCCGATCACGCCGCGCGGGTGACCTCGACCGTCACATGCGACAGTTCTTCCAGCGCCGAAAGCCTGCCCTTGTAGAAAGCCGGATCGCGCGGCTGTGAAGTTAGGACGGCGACGATCGCGGCATGATGGCCGGGACCGACCTGCCAGACATGCAGATCGGTGATCCGGTCGTCCTCCGTCTCGATGGCGCCGCGGATTTCGGCCGGCAACGTCTCGCCTTCGGAAATGACGTCGAGCAGGACGCCGCCGGAAGATTTCATCAGGCTCCAGGACCAATTGGCGATCACCAACCCGCCGACGATACCCATCAGGGGATCGAGCCAGAGCCAGCCATAGAGGCTGCCGAGCGTCAGCGCGGCGATGGCGAGTACCGAGGTCAGGGCATCGGCGATGACATGCAGATAGGCGGAGCGGATATTGTTGTCGCCGGTCTTTGCGTGGTGGGCATCGTCGCCGTGGCCATGATGGGCATGACTGTGATGGGCGTGGGCATGATTGCCATGACCGTGATGATGATGGCCATGTCCGTGATGCGCATGATCGCCATGCGCGACATGGCCGCCGCCGGCCAGCAGCCAAGCGCTCACCAGATTGACGGCAAGGCCGATGACCGCAACGGCGATCGCCTGGGCAAAACCGATCGGCACGGGATTGGAAAGGCGCAGCAGGCTTTCCCAGGCCATGAGTAGGGCGATCAGGGCAAGGATGATGGCGCTGGCGAAGCCGGCGAGATCGCCGAGCTTGCCGGTGCCGAAGGTGAAACGCGGATTGCGCGCCTGCCGACGGGCGAAGAGATAGGCGAGTGCGGAAATCAGCAGAGCACTGGCGTGGGTCGACATGTGCCAGCCATCGGCGACCAGGGCCATGGAGCCGTAGACGGTGCCGGCGGCGATTTCCGCCACCATCATCACTGCCGTCAGCGCAATCACCAGCCAGATGCGCCGCTCGTTGCGCGTATGATCGGCGCCGAGGAAGACATGATCATGTTCCAAGGCATTGATTCCAGCCTTCTCGATTCCGGCACTCATGACAGGCTCCTTCGTCGCCGCGTTTAGAGCGGTTCAGCGTTTCATGAAAACGCAGAACCACTCTAAGCTTTTGTTTTTACGCAATTCTCGGCAAAATCGCTTCGCGCTTTGCCTGGGAAAACCGCTTCACACTTTTGCTGGAATTGCTCTAGCGCATATAGGTTCTCAAGACTTCCGATATTTCCTCGACCGCCTCCGCCCTTGCTGCATCGTCGGCGGCATTCAGCACATGCTCGCGCAGGTGATCGTCCAGCACCTCGCCGGTCAGCCCGGTCAGCGCGCCGCGGATCGAGGCGAGCAGTTGCAGGATCTCGCCGCAGGGGCGCTCAGCCTCGAGCGCGCGCTCGACCGCCTCCATCTGGCCTTTCAGGCGGCTGATGCGGGCGACGAGCTTCTTTTTCTGCAGGGTGGTGTGGGACATGATGGATTCTCATATAATATAGGGGGGTATATTATCAAGAGCGAAGCCGGGACTCAATGCCGGTGATGGATTCCGATCCGCCATTGACAAAGCCCGCGTTTCCGACGATCTATGATCCATGATCAAGAACGCGCACCAGAGCCGCTCGTATTTTTGGCTGTACCTGTAAAGGGCGGCTGGACAAGATCATATTGTCAACAAGCCGCCGTCAGGCGGCTTTGTTGTATCAGCAGCGTCCTGACGGCAGAATATCAAAGGACGCGAAGACCATGACCGAAATCGAAGACAGCGAAATTTCACTGATGCGCCCATCGGTGGTGACGATCCGCACCGCCAAGCCGCGCGACCTGCCCGAACTCAACGAGATGATCACCCTGCTTGCCGCCTATCACGGCGATGCGGCAGGGACGACGGCGGAGCAGCTGGAGCGCGACCTCTTCGGCCCGCTGCCCTGGATCCATGCGCTCGTCGCCGAGACCAGCGAAGGGCTGATCGGCTACGCCATTCTCGTGCCGCTCTACAGGGCGCAGGAAGGCAAGCGCGGCATGGACCTGCACCATCTCTTCGTGCGTGACGGCCATCGCGGCCACGGCACTGGCCAGTTGCTCGTCGACCGGGCGCGCGAGACCGCGCGCAATGCCGGCTGCGGCTACCTCTCCGTCAGCGCCGCGACCGGAAACGTGCTGGCGCACCGCTTCTACGAACAGCTGGATTTCACCGCCCGTCCGGTGACCGGCATGCGCTACATGCAGTCGATCGCTTGAGAAGAGCGTTCGATAAGTGCATTCCCAGCATGGCCCTTGTGTGATCCATTCGGTGTCGGTTTGTTTCGGAAGCCGACACGATGGGCCGTGGGATGGCCAGGCAGCCGTGGAATGATGCGCATTGCAAGGAAGGTCGTTTCAACCGATTGCAGGTTAGGCCATGAATCAGCAAATCCGACTTTTTGGCGCTATTGCGGTTCGACCCGCCGTTCTTCCTCTCATATCCCCGTTCGAAACGGCCACGGGAATCACGGTTGCGGTCAAGTGGGAGCTCAATCCTGTGGTAAAGAAGCAGCTTGAAGCGGGGGAAGCTTTTGACCTCGTCATCACCAATCCGAACCTGGTTCAGGATCTGACCGCCTTGAGGAAAGTCAAGACGGGGAGCCAGGTAGCGTTCGGCCGGATAGCGATGGGGGTGGCGGCCAAGGCAGGCAGCCGACCGCTCGGCATCGGGTCCGTGGAAGCATTTGCGCATGCGTTGAAGAGCGCCAGATCAATCGCCTACGCCAGTGAAGGAACCAGCGGCGGCTACTTCTCCGGTTTGCTGGAACGCTTGGGAATAGCAGATGAGGTCAAGCCCAAGCTGGTCGCCATATCAGGAGGGGAGACAGCGGCGGCCGTCGGCCGTGGTGAGGCCGAGTTGGGGGTTGTTCCCGTGACATCGATTCTCGCCGCTGCTCCCGAGGTGATGCTTGTCGGTCAGTTTCCGGCAGAACTCCAAAGTTACATCGACTTCGCCATCGGCATCAGCGCCAATTCAACGGATGCAGAAGCTGCCAAGCAGCTGTCGGAATTTCTGACGTCGACGGCGGTTGACGAGATCCTGGCGGCAAAGGGCGTCGAGCGCACCAGCCAACCAGCTTAGAGCATTTCCGTTTTTCTGCGAGTCAGCGCAATTCCGGACGCAAACCGCTGCACACTTTTGCTGGAATTGCTCTAGCCGCGTCACTAACGGCTCGGCACGGCCTTCAGATAGGCGGCGATTGCCTCGCGGTCGGAGGCCGGCAGATGGGCGATGTTCTGCTGCACATCGACCATCGAACCGCCGACGGAATCGAAATCGGGGGTGAAGCCGGTTTCGAGGTAGCTGGCGATATCGGCCTCGCTCCAGCCGCCGATGCTCTTGGAGGCCGGGGTGATATCGGGCACGCGGCCCTTGCCTTCCGGATTGGGCGCGCCGGCAAGCCACATATCGGCCTTGAAGCCGCCGAGCGCATCACGCGGCGTATGGCATTCGCCGCAATGGCCGGGGCCTTCGACGAGATACTGCCCGCGCTTGATCTTGTCGTCGCTCTTTGCCAGGGCGACGCGCGGCTGGTCGCTGAGATAGAGGAATTTCCAGCCGCCGAGCGCAAGCCGGATGTTGAAGGGGAACGGCAGTTCATGCGGTGGCGCGACGTTTGCGCTCTTCGGCAGGGTTTTCAGGAAAGCGAAGAGATCGTTGATGTCCTTATCGCTCATGCGGGAATAAGAGCCATAGGGAAAAGACGGGTAGAGATGCTGCCCGCCCGGGCCGACGCCGCGCTTCATCGCATTGCCGAACTCAGCAAGCGTCCAGCCGCCGATGCCGGCTTTTTCATCGGGTGAAATGTTCGGTACGTGGAAGGTCCCGAAAGGACTCTTCAGCGTCAGGCCGCCTGCAAGTGTCAGCTTTGCATCGCCTTGGGAACCGGGCGCGGCATGACAGCTGACGCAGCCGCCCGCCCAGAAGACCATCTGACCATTTGCCGGATCCGGCGCGCCGAGACCCGCCCAATGGCTCTCCGGCAGCGGATCGGGTGCGGTGACGAGATAGAAGGCGCCCCCGCCGAGCACGGCGACGCCGATCAGACAGAGCAGTAACCGGATAAACCTGCGGACCATGCGCCGCCTCCCCTGTTGTCGACATTTGCGCCGTCGACCCACATAAGGCGACCCGCGCCGGCGGCAAGGCGGGCGCGGATCGCGTATCCGGAGCATTCCATTTTCCTCGCGTCAGGCGGAGGCAAGCCGCCCACCCTTGCTGGAATTGCTCAGTCGGTCTATCACTCCTTGATACGATAGGCCTTGTGACAGCCGCCGCAATTGGCGCCCAGCGTATTGACCGTGGCGCCGACGGCTGCAGCATCGGCCGGAAGCTGAGCGAGCGCAGTTTCGGCGTCAGTGGATAGCTTTGCGGCGCGCGCCTTGAAGTCATCCATGTTTTCCCAGACCTTCGGGCTGACCTCGGGATCGTTCATATCGCTGCCCGGCTTGAACTGATCGGGGAAGACCTTGGCAGTCGTGGCAATCGTCGTCAGCGCCGTCTTCACCGCCTCGGCGTCATAGGGTTTGGTGCCCTTGGCGATGGCTGCCAAGGCCCCGGCCGAACCGCCGATCTGCTTCATCAGCGCAATGCGCGAATCATGGGTGCCGTCGGCGGCGGTCACCGAACCGGCGGCTATTCCTGCCATCGCTGCGGCCGCAGCTACTGCTTTCCAATTCATATTCCTCTCCATTTCTCCTCGGCCAAGGTGGCCGATGGCCAATCTGCACCGGGAGCATGACAAAATCCATGCGTCCTGGCAGTCACGTTTTGCCGGAGCATCATAAAAACAATGTGATAGGCCGTGGCGTTCAGGCGCTTTTCCACCCCTGCCAGAGGCTGAAGGCGGAGACGACAACCAGCAGCAGTCCGGCGAAGCGGCCAACAAAGGCCGTGACGTCAGGGTTGGCGACGAGCAGGTCGCGGCTACGGCCGGCCGTCATCGCCAGCGAGCCGTAGATGGCAAACTGGGTGACGACAGTCATGACGCCCATGATCAGTCCCTGCATCCAGATCGGGCCATATTCCGGCCTGAGGAACTGCGGGTAGACGGCAAACATGAAGATATAGGCCTTCGGATTGACGAGACAGGTGACGGCGCCCTGGCGGAAAGCGCGCCAGCCGGAGCGCGCGGTTCCCGGCCCGACCGCCTCGACGGTGATCGAACTGCGGATCAGCGAAATTCCGATCCAGATCATGTAGGCGACGCCGGCAAAGAGCAGCACGTTGAAAAGCTGTGGCAGCATGGTGACGAGCACACCGACGCCGGCCGCGCCATAGGCCGAATGCACGGCGCCGCCGGCCATGATGCCGCCGGTCGCCGCCAGCCCGCGTTTGACGCCGCCGGTCAGCGAATTGGCGAGCACGAAGAGCATATCCATGCCCGGCACGATGATGATGCCGAAGAGAAGGGTGAAGAAGAGCCAGAGGTTTTCGTGGTAGTTCATGTCAGTTACCGCCTTGGGTTCTGCGGGCCGTTTTCAAGAGACCCTGATTGATTTCAATCCGATAGGCGGCTCTATACGGGAACCCAACTGACAGTGTATTGTCAGGAGCATGGCGGATGGGAGAGGTTAAATGCGCAAGGCCTCGCGGCTTTTCGAGATCATTCAGATCCTCAGGCTGGCAAGAAAGCCGATGACGGCGGCTGTCATGGCCGAGACGCTTGAGGTAACCGTGCGCTCGATCTATCGCGACATCGCGGCCCTTCAGGCGATGCGGGTGCCGATCGAGGGCGGGCGCGGCATCGGCTACATCATGCGGCCGGGCTTCGACCTGCCGCCGCTGATGTTCTCGATCGAGGAGATGGAGGCGATCGTGCTGTCGCTGGCGCTGCTCGAACGGACGGCGGACGAGGAGTTGAAACAGGCCGCGCGCCGGGTGAACCAGAAGATTGCCGGCGCCGTGCCGGCGCCGCTGCGCCAGGCGATGGACAACAAGGCGCTTTATGCCTGGGGCTCGATCGCGCAGCCGGCAGGCTTCGACCTTGCGATCGTCCGCCGCGCGATCCGCGATGAACGCAAGCTGATGCTCGGCTACCGCGACGAACTCGGCCGTGCGAGCGAGCGGACGATCCGGCCGGTCGCGCTGATTTATTATTCGCAGACCGCCAATATCGTCGCCTGGTGCGAATTGCGCCAGGCGATCCGCAATTTCCGCAGCGACCGGGTGGAGCGTTGCGCGACGAGCGACGATTTCTTCAAGGGCGACGGCGACCGGCTGCGCGAACTCTGGACCAGCGGGTGGACGGAGAAGGCTGTGCCGGCTTGATGCGTGGTTTGCAGCACAGCTATCCGGAGAATGCCGCAACGTCTCGACTCCCTCTTCTCCCCAGCGGGGAGAAGGTGCCCGTAGGGCGGATGAGGGGGCAGCGAAGCCGGTCTTTCCAACAACGCCCATGCGGATTTCGACCGCGCTGGCGTCTCAACCGTGTTCATGGTGCGGGGGAACGGTGTTACCGTCAGTGTGGCGGAATAGGTTTTACGTGAAGGATGTGCCGTGCAGCCCCCTTGCATGTTCAAACTGCATTCATTGTTTGATGATGGGTGCGACCCCTGGGGGATGGCCATCCCCCAGGGGTCGGACGGGCGGAACCGTAACCCCCTTGGCTTGAACCGGGGATGAGCCTGGTCCGCCCGTCCTTCGCGTTTGT
>NZ_JBFTQY010000107.1:0-16722 GCF_056399245.1 Rhizobium sp. 01N447_2 | reverse complement strand
CAAAGGTAATGGGTGAAATGAAGGCTGGTTCAAAGTTTTTGAACGCAGTATCGGCGGTTGCGCTGTCTGCTAGTGTTGTTGCTTCGGGCGCAGGTGCTTTGACGTTCGTTTCCGCTACGGCCGCTGAGGCCGCGGTTATCCAGCGCATCGATGTGCGCGGCGCGAGCCGTGTCGGCGCGGAAGCCGTACGGTCGAACCTTACCATCGCTCCCGGCAAGAGTTTTTCCAACAGCGATATCGACGCCTCGGTCAAGCAGCTCTACGGGACGGGTTACTTCTCCGACGTCAAGATCTCGGTCTCCGGAAGCACGCTCGTCGTCAACGTCCAGGAAGCCCAGCTCGTCAACCAGGTCGTCTTCAACGGCAACCGCAAGATCAAGGACGACAAGCTCGCGACAGTCGTCCAGACTCATGCTGCCGGCCCTTATAGCGACACCCAGATTCAGGCTGACATCCAGTCGATCAAGGACGCCTACGCGGCCACCGGTCGCAGCGAGGTCGAAGTCACGACGCAGGTGGTGCCGCTCGGCGAAGGCCGCGTCAACCTTGCCTTCGTCATCAACGAGGGTGACCGCACCAAGATCGATTCGATCAACTTCGTCGGCAATAATGCCTATAGCGCCGGCCGCCTGGCTGCCGTGATCGCCACCAAGCGTTCGAACTTCCTGTCGTTCCTGACCCGCAAGGACGTCTACAACGAAGACAAGCTCCACGCCGACGAAGAAGCGCTGCGCCAGTTCTATTACAATCGCGGCTACGCCGACATGCGCATCGTCTCTTCCGATGCCACCTTCGACGATGCGACCAACAAATATACGCTGACCTTCAACATCGAGGAAGGCCAGCGTTACGACTTCGGACCGGTGACCGTCCAGTCGACCGTCGAAGGCGTCGGCTCAGACCAGTTGCAGCCGCTCGTGCGCACCCGCGAAGGCCAGGTCTACAGCGCCAAGGAAGTGCAGAAGTCGATCGAGGCGATCTCCGATCAGGTGGCGTCTGCCGGTTATCCCTTTGCACGCGTCACGCCGCGCGGTAACCGCGACCTCAACAACAACACGATCGGTGTTGAATATCTGGTCGACCAGGGCGAGCGAGCCTATGTCGAGCGCATCGAGATCCGCGGCAACAGCCGCACGCGCGACTACGTCATCCGGCGCGAATTCGACATGAGCGAAGGCGACGCCTTCAACCAGCAGATGATCACCAAGGCCAAGCGTCGTCTCGAAGCGCTCGGTTATTTCTCCTCGGTCAACATCTCCACCCAGCCGGGCAGTTCCCCGGACCGTGTCGTGGTGGTCGTCGACGTGCAGGATCAGTCGACCGGTTCGTTCGGTATCGGCGCTGGTTATGCCGCCGGCGGCGACGGCTTGCTGCTCGAAGCATCGATCGAGGAAAAGAACTTCCTCGGTCGCGGCCAATACATCCGCATCTCGGCCGGCGGCGGCCAGGAAGGCTCGCGCGCTTACGGCGTCAGCTTCACCGAACCCTATTTCCTCGGCTACCGTCTGGCGGCAGGCTTCGACGTCAATCGCAGCGAAACGTCGAGCAATGACGACTACGATTATGAGGAAACCAGCGTCGTCCTGCGCGTTACCGCGCCGATTACCGAAGATCTGGCGACAACCTTCCGTTATAATTACAAGCAGATGAAATACGACGGGGATACCTCTGACCTGTCGGCGACCTACGCCAATCTGGTCGACGAGAGCCCGTGGACACGCTCTTCCGTCTCGCAGACGCTGACCTACAACACGCTTGACGACACCGTCCTGCCGCGTGAAGGCATCTATGCGACGGCGACGCAGGAAATTGCCGGCCTCGGCGGCGACTCGCAGTTCTACAAGATCTACGGCAAGGCCCGCTATTACCATCTGCTTGCCGACGATGCTGATATCATCGGCTCGGTCTCGGGTTCGGCTGGTTATGTCGTTCCTTTCGGAGACCATCTGAACGTCTTCGACCAGTTCACGCTGACCAACGGCGATATTCGCGGTTTCGAGAACAAGGGTATCGGCCCGCGCATCACCGGGGACCACGACGATCCGCTCGGTGGCACGACCTATTTCACGGCGTCTGCTGAAGCGACCTTCCCAATGCCGGGCTTCCCGCGTGACTTCAATCTGCGCGGCGCAGTCTTTGCCGATGCCGGCACGCTGTTTGGCAATGATGTCGAGCTTCTCGGGTCCGATCAGGCCGAGGGCACCAGCGCTTCGCTGCGCGCTTCCGTCGGTGTCGGTGTCGTCTGGCAGTCTCCCTTCGGTGCATTGCGTCTGGATTACGCGATCCCGGTCCTCAAGGAAGACTTTGACAAGACGCAGAACTTCAAGTTTGGCATCAACAACCAATTCTGATATCGGCAGTCCGGAACTGTAAGACTCAATTCCGTTCTGGAGCATTGCCGATGGAGCAAAACGTTTTTTTTCTGCCCCATGAAGGTCTGAGGCTCGCTGAGCTGGCAGAGTTTCTTGGGGCGGAGCTTGTCAATTCCGACCATGCCGATGTTATCGTCAGGTCCGTTGCCCCCATCAGCCGGGCACGGGCAGGCGATATCTGTTATATCCTGTCGCGCCGCAGCCGCGATGAGCTGGCGACATGCGAAGCCTCGGCGGTGATCTGCGACAAGGCGCTTGCCGATCTCGTCCCCCAACATCTCCCGGTCATGCTGTCGTCCAATCCGCATGCGGCCTTCGCGATGGCAGGCGGCCTGTTCTATCCCGCGGCACTGCGCCCGGTCGCCTTTTCCGGTGAAAGTGAGATCGCGCCAAGCGCGGTGATCGATCCGAGCGCCAAGCTTGAAAAGGGTGTGATCGTCGAGCCGATGGCCGTCATCGGTGCGCATGCCGAGATCGGCGAAGGGACGCGTATTGGCGCGCAGAGCATCATCGGCCCGAATGTCAAGATTGGCCGGGATTGTTCGATTGCTGCCGGCGCGAGCATTCTCTGCGCTCTGCTCGGCAACGGCGTCATTATCCACAACGGCGCCCGCATCGGCCAGGATGGTTTCGGTTATGCGCCGGGTCCGCGCGGCATGATCAAGATCGTCCAGATCGGCCGGGTGATCATCCAGGATAATGTCGAGATCGGCGCCAACACCACGATCGACCGTGGCGCCATGGACGATACGGTGATCGGTGAAGGCACCAAGATCGACAACCAGGTACAGATCGGCCACAACGTTCAGATCGGCCGCCATTGCGCCATCGTCGCGCAGGTCGGCATTGCCGGCAGCGCGAAGATCGGCAATGGCGTGCAGATCGGCGGCCAGGTCGGCATCAAGGGGCATGTGACGATCGGCGACGGCGTGCAGATCGCCGCCCAAAGCGGTATCATGACCGATCTTGCCGCCGGCGGACAATATGGTGGTACACCTGCGCGTCCGCTGAATGACTATCTGAGAGATGTCGCGCAACAAATGTCCAAGACGAAGTTGCGCGGGAAGAAACCTGGAGGCGAGCAAAATGACTGAGGAAGCCACGACAACGCTTTCTTCGGCTGACATCATCGAGATCATGAAGCTGCTGCCGCATCGTTACCCGTTTCTCATGGTCGACAAGATCATCGAGATCGACGGCGATAACACGGCGATCGGCATCAAGAACGTCACAGTGAACGAACCACATTTCACCGGCCATTTTCCGGAATCTCCGATCATGCCCGGCGTTCTCTTGATCGAGGGCATGGCTCAGACCGCGGGTGCGATCTGTGCCAAGAAGGATGGCCAGCCCGGCAACCTCGTCTATTTCATGACCATCGAGAATGCGCGCTTCCGCAAGCCCGTCTTACCCGGCGATCGTGTTGAATTCCATGTCAGGAAGCAGAAGCAGCGTGGCAATATCTGGAAATTCCATTGCGATGCCAAGGTCGACGGCGCGCTTGTTGCCGAGGCCGATATCGGCGCGATGATCGTTCGTAAGGATCAGGCATGAGCACTATCGCCGAAAGCGCCCGCATTCATCCGATGGCTGTCGTTGAAGACGGCGCGACCATCGGTGAGGGCGTCAAGATCGGTCCGTTCTGCCATGTCGGCTCGCACGTCATCCTGCATGCGAATGTCGAGCTTTTGTCGCATGCGGTCGTGACCGGCCGCACCGTGATCGGCAAGGGCACGCGCATCTTCCCGATGGCGGTCGTCGGCGGCGATCCGCAGAGCGTGCATCACGGCGGCGAGGAGACGACGCTGACGGTCGGCGCCAACTGCACGATCCGCGAAGGCGTGACGATGAACACCGGCACGGCCGATTTTGGTGGCCAGACAATCGTCGGCGATAATAACCTCTTCCTTGCCAATTCGCATGTCGCGCACGACTGCCGGGTCGGCAATCATGTGATCATGTCGAACAACGTCATGCTCGCCGGCCATGTCGTCATCGAGGATCGCGTCATCCTGGGCGGCGGTTCGGCCGTTCACCAGTTCACCCGCGTCGGCCGTCACGCCTTCGTCGGCGGGCTCTCGGCAGTGAGTTACGACGTCATTCCCTACGGCATGCTGAACGGCAATCCCGGGCTGCTGAGCGGCCTCAACGTCGTCGGCATGACGCGCGCCGGCGTCGACCGCGCCGTCATTCACAGGGTACGTCGCGCCTATAAGTCGATCTTCGAAGGAACGGGCTCCGTCCGTGAAAACGCTGCCGCCATCCGCGAAGAATATGCCGATTGCGAGCCGGTGGTCCACATCCTCGACTTCATCGCCGCCGACAGCGACCGCGCCTTGTCCTCGCCGACCCGGGGGCAGAAGGGTTAGTCCGTGGCTTTATCAGGCGACACCGCTGCGGGCCGGCTGGCGATCATCGCCGGCGGCGGTCTTCTGCCTTCCTATGTCGCCGAAGCCGCGCGCGCGGCGGGCGAAAATCCCGTCATCGTCGCGCTGAAGGATGAAAGCGACCGGCGCTGGGAAGGTTATGACCACGCCGTCATCGCCATCGGCGATTTTGCAGCCCTTGAGGGGTTGCTCAACCGCTATGGCATCGGCCGTGTCGTCATGTCCGGCAGCGTGCGCCGCCGGCCGGAATGGCGCGAGGTGCGGCCGACGCTGCGCACTCTCATGAAGATGCCGGCCGCGATCCGCACCTTGCTGTCCGGCGGCGACGATACGGTGCTGCAGATGGTGATCCGGCTGATCGAGGGAAACGGCCGGCGTGTCGTCGGCGCCCATGAGATCGCCCCCGACCTTCTTGCCGCCGTCGGCCCGCTCGGCACGGCGATACCGGGCGAAGAAGACCGGCGCGATATCAACCGCGCGGCGGAAGCCGCCGAAATGCTCGGCCGGCTGGATGTCGGCCAGGGCGCCGTGGCCATCGGCGGGCGCATCGTCGCGCTGGAGGGGCCGGAAGGCACGGACGAGATGCTGGAGCGTGTCGCCGGTCTCAGAGCCGCCGGACGCATCTCTCCACGCCGTCGCGGCGCGCTCGTCAAGCTCTGCAAGCCTCAGCAGGATATTCGCGCAGACCTGCCGGCGATCGGCGTTTCCACGGTCCTGAATGCAAAGAAGGCGGGCCTTGCCGGCGTTGCGGTCGAGGCGGGCCGTTCGCTCGTGCTCGATCGCGCCGCCGTCCTCAAGGCCGCCGATGAGGCCGGGCTTTTCGTCTGCGGCATCGATCGCGAGCTGCCGGCATGGGGGCTTGAATGACCGGGGCGCCGCTGAAGATCGCCGTCATCGCCGGCGAGGTGTCGGGTGACCTGCTCGGCGCCGATCTGGTCGCGGCCCTGAAGCGGATCCATGCCGGACCGATCGAACTCGTCGGTGTCGGCGGTGAGGGGCTTCAGGCCCAAGGTTTGAAATCGCTGTTCGATTTTTCCGAGCTGTCGATCATGGGCATCACCCAGGTGCTGAGCCGGCTGCCAAGGCTCTATACCCTGATCCGCCAGACGACAGCGGCCATCATCGCTGCCAGGCCAGATATCCTGCTCATCATCGACAGCCCGGATTTCACCCACCGAGTCGCTAAGCGTGTCCGTACCGCACTGCCCGATCTACCTGTCGTCAATTATGTCTGTCCGAGCGTCTGGGCCTGGAAGGAATATCGCGCGACGCGCATGCTGCCCTATGTCGATCACGTGCTCGCCGTCCTGCCCTTCGAGCCGGCGACGATGCGTGCGCTCGGCGGGCCTGAGACCACTTATGTCGGCCATCGTCTGACCGCCGACCCAGCGCTGCTCGAAGCGCGGCGGCTGCGTGCCGCGCGTGCACTCGCCGGCGAAGCGGACAGGGCGATCCTGATGCTCCCGGGATCAAGATCCTCCGAAATCGCCAAGCTCCTGCCGTTCTTCGAGGACGCGGCCAAGGAACTCGTCGCCCGCAACGGCCCGATGCGATTCCTGCTGCCGACCGTGCCGCACAACGAAGCGCTGGTGAATGGTCTGGTTGCCGGCTGGGCCACGCCGCCGGAGGTGGCGGTCGGGCCGGCGCAGAAATGGAAGGCCTTTGCCGAAGCGGATGCAGCGATGGCAGCCTCCGGCACGGTGATCCTCGAACTCGCCCTTGCCGGCGTGCCAACAGTGTCCGTCTACAAGACGGATTGGATCATCCGCCTGCTCGCCCCGCGCATCAAGGTGTGGACGGGCGCATTGCCCAATATCATCGCCGATTATGCCGTCGTGCCGGAATATCTGAACGAGATCGTTCGCGGCGCCAGCCTGGCGCGCTGGATGGAGCGGCTGTCGGCCGACACGTTCCAACTGAAGGCGATGAACGAGGGTTACGATCTCGTCTGGCAACGCATGCAGACCGAAACGCCGCCCGGCGAGCACGCTGCCGAGATCCTTCTCGACGTCTTAAAAAAGAAAAAACCCGGTCGTTTCTGACCGGGTTTTCTTTTGGGTTCTTTTGAAGCGATCAGCGCTTCGAAACCGGGATGTAATCGCGCTTCGGTTCGCCGACATAGAGCTGGCGCGGACGGCCGATACGCTGTTCCGGATCCTCGATCATCTCGTTCMACTGCGCGATCCAGCCGACGGTGCGGGCGAGCGCGAAGAGCACAGTGAACATGGTCGTGGGGAAGCCCAGCGCCTTCAGGGTGATTCCGGAATAGAAGTCGATGTTCGGATAGAGCTTCTTCTCGATGAAATATTCATCGGTGAGCGCGATGCGCTCCAGCTCCATCGCCACTTCAAGCAACGGATCGTCCTTGATGCCGAGTTCGCCGAGCACTTCATGCGTCGTCTTCTGCATGATCTTGGCGCGCGGATCATAGTTCTTGTAGACGCGGTGGCCGAAGCCCATCAGGCGGAACGGATCGTTCTTGTCCTTGGCGCGAGCGATATATTCCGGAATGTGGTCGACTGTGCCGATTTCGTGCAGCATGTTGAGCGCTGCTTCGTTGGCGCCGCCGTGGGCGGGGCCCCAGAGGCAGGCGATACCGGCGGCGATGCAGGCGAACGGGTTGGCGCCCGACGAACCGGCGAGACGGACGGTCGAGGTCGAAGCGTTCTGCTCGTGATCGGCATGCAGGATGAAGATGCGGTCCATGGCGCGGGCAAGCACCGGATTGACCACATATTCCTCGCAAGGCACGGCAAAGCACATGCGCAGGAAGTTC
Source organism: Rhizobium sp. 01N447_2 (assembly GCF_056399245.1). Lineage (NCBI taxonomy): Bacteria > Pseudomonadati > Pseudomonadota > Alphaproteobacteria > Hyphomicrobiales > Rhizobiaceae > Rhizobium > Rhizobium sp. 01N447_2. The sequence goes on along the minus strand of NZ_JBFTQY010000107.1, from coordinate 9,187 downwards.
GAGGCGTAGTCGAGGTCGTTCTTCGGATAAACGAAGGGCTGGCCGATATGGTACTTGTAGGCCATTGCGGCAAGTGTCGGCATCTTGGCGATCATACGCAGGCTGGCGACCATGCGCTGGTGCGGATCGGTGATGTCTGTGGAGTCGTGATAGAAGGCCGACAGCGCGCCGACGCAGCCGCACATGACAGCCATCGGATGCGCATCGCGGCGGAAGCCGGTGAAGAAGCGGCTCATCTGCTCGTGCACCATGGTGTGGTGCGTGACGCGGTAATCGAAATCCTTCTTCTGCACGGTGGTCGGCAGTTCGCCGTAAAGCAGCAGGTAGCAGACCTCGAGGAAGTCGCCATGCTCGGCGAGCTGCTCGATCGGATAGCCGCGATGCAACAGGACACCTTCGTCGCCGTCGATGTAGGTGATCTTCGATTCACAGGATGCAGTCGAGGTGAAACCCGGATCGTAGGTGAAGGAAGCCGTGTTCTTGTAGAGGGCACCGATATCGATGACGCTCGGGCCGATCGTGCCGCTTTTGACAGCAAGGTCGACAGACTTGTCACCGATTTTTATTGTAGCGCTTTGATCCGTCATGCTGATCCTCCGAAATGGCGGTGGCGCCATAAAAGCGCCATAGGGGTTAAGCGTCCTCATCGATAGCTATATGATCGCGAGGCTAATGCCAAGTTACCGTGGCGGCATTTTGTGCATTGCGGCATCATCTTTTAGGCAGTGCAGCGATGAGCTATACGCATATCGAAGCCGATGATTCGACTGCTCTTTTGGCTCCTTCACTTTTCCCTCGCTTTTCAATCGATTATTCTTGCCGGATTTGATTGGCGGTTGCATTCTGGCTGCCTGGGCGGGTGATCTTGGGCGGCACATGCAGGAGTTGACGACAGTCGAATTGCGGCCGGAAGCAGGCGCCGGCCTTGCCGACACTGCCGGTTTTTCTCCGCCTGTTGTGGTGACGCGGCCGGCAAGGACGCAGTCGACGAGCCCCTTGCGGTACCGGCTGCCGGCGGCAGCCTCGCAATCGCTGCGTATCGGCATGCGCTTGCTGGGCGAAGAGGCGGACCATGGCCGTCTGCTGCTGGTCTCGCCGGTCTTCCTCGGCGCCGGGGCAGCCTTCTGGTTTCTGGCCGCATCGGACTTTCCGCTCGTTGCATCGCTGCTCTGCCTGTTGGTGCTGACCGTCGCGGTTCTCATCGCCAGCCGCAGCCGGGCGGCGTTGCGGGCAACGCTGCTGGCGCTTGCACTTGTGGCCTGCGGCGTGGTTTCGGCGCAGTTCGAGAGCCGGCGGGCTTCGACCGTGATCCTCGATTCCGCCGTCACGACGACGGTGACCGGCCGTGTCGAGCGGCGCGAAGGCGACGGTCGCGGCCGATGGCGCTATATTCTTGCCGTCACCGGCACGGAGGCGCCGGAGGTGAAGCGGCCGCCGGAACGCATAACCGCGATCGCCCGCGGCGCGGAGGCGCCTTTCGAAATCGGTGATATCATCACCGGCAGGGCGCGGCTGACGCCGCCGGCAGGCCCGGCACTTCCTGAGCTCAACGACTTCTCCTTCGGTGCCTATTTCGATGGCATCGGCGCCAACGGCTTCTTCTACGGGGCGCCGGAGAAGGTCGACTTGCAGGCAGGTCCGCAGGCCGCAAGATCGACGTGGGAAGCACTGCTCGAAGGGCTCTACCGGCTGCGCAGCGGCATTGGCGACCGCATAAGGTCGATCCTACCCGGCGACACCGGCGCTTTCGCCGCTGCTCTCGTGACGGACGAGCGGCGTGCCATCTCGAATGAAACGACGGAGGCGCTGCGCCAGTCCGGCCTGGCTCATATCATCGCCATCTCGGGCCTCAACATGGCGCTGTCGGCCGGCATCTTCTTCGTCGGTTTCCGGATGCTGCTCAGCCTCTTTCCCGGCGTCGCCCAGGCCTATCCGACCAAGAAGATCGCCGCCGCCGGCGCGCTGCTTGCCGTCACGGCCTATTTCCTGATCTCGGGCTTTGCGGTCTCCGCCGAACGCGCCTTCATCATGATGGCCATCATGTTGATTGCGGTCTTCTTCGACCGGCCGTCGATCAGCCTGCGCAACGTCGCGCTCTCCGCGCTTGTCATCATCGCCATTTCACCGTCCGAGGTCTTGGGTCCGAGCTTCCAGATGTCCTTTGCCGCGACGTTGGCGTTGGTATCGGGTTATCAGCTGTGGAAGGACCGGGGCATCCGCGAAAACGCCTTCCTGAAGCTGCCGGTGTTTCGGCCCATCGTTACGGTTGCGGGCTTCTTCGGCGGCGTCTTCCTGACCTCGCTGATCGGTGGGTTTTCCACCGCGCTGTTTTCGATCGAGCATTTTCATCGCTTKACCGCCTACGGCCTGCCGGCAAACCTCGCGACGATGCCGATCATCTCCTTCATCATCATGCCGGCCGGCCTGCTGGCGATGCTGCTCATGCCTTTCGGTCTGGACGTTTTGCCCTGGAAGGTCGTCGGATTCGGCCTCGATCTGGTGATCGCGGTCGCAAAGACCGTGTCCGGCTGGGGGGGCAATATCGACGTCGGCCGCTTGCCCGCCTGGTATTTCGCGGTCGCCGTCGCCGGCTTTCTGCTGTTGACGCTGCTCCGCACCCGGCTGCGCCATATCGGCACATCAATCATCGCGGTCGCAACACTCATCCTGTTGCTTCTGCCAGTTCCCCGGCCGCCGGATCTGGTAATTTCGGAGGATGGTGGTCTCGTCGCGGTCGTCGAGACGGCGGCCATGGCTTCCAACCGCGAAAGACCGCCGGATTTCATCTTCGACCAGTGGCAGAGAGCGCTGGTCCTGCCGACGCATCACCCGCCGAAGATGCTGGAGGGGCCTGCTATCCCGCCGGAGGGAGAAGACCGCCGCGTCAGGCTTTCCCGCGATCAGCAGAACGAAGCAAGGTCGGCGATGCGGGCGGCTGCAACGAGCGCTGACGCAAACCGCTTTTCTTGCGTCAAGAAGGCCTGGTGCACATCAAGGCTTGGCAATGGTCGCGTGGTTGCTGTCATCGACAATGCCGCCTATCTCGGTCCGGCCTGCGATGCGGCCGATATCGTCGTGACGTCGGTGCGCCTGCGCTTCAACAGCTGCCGCTCAGGTGCGACGCTCTTCACCGGTGAGACGCTGCGCAGGACCGGTTCCGTCGAATTACGCTTCGCCGATGCCGGCCTGGACGTCACAGCCGCATTCGATGATCTGTCGCGGCCATGGATGCGCCATCGCGCCTATGACTGGCGCAGCAACAGTTTTGCCGAATCCGGCCCGCCCAGTGTCAGTGATAGCGGCGAATGAGACCGACGAGTTTGCCTTGCACCTTGACGCGGTCCGGCCCGAAGATTCGGGTCTCGTAAGCCGGGTTGGCGGCTTCGAGCGCGATCGAGGCGCCCTTGCGGCGGAAGCGTTTGAGTGTTGCTTCCTCGTCGTCGACGAGAGCCACGACGATGTCACCGGGACTTGCGGTGCTGCCGTTGCGGATGATCACCGTGTCACCGTCGAAGATGCCGGCGTCGATCATCGAATCGCCCTTGACCTCCAGCGCATAATGTTCACCGGAACCGAGCATGTCGGCCGGAACGACTATGTCGTGGGTGTTGTTCTGGATCGCCGAGATCGGAACACCGGCAGCGATTCGGCCCATGACCGGCACGGAGACCGAGTTGCCGTTGTCGGCGACGGGCTTTGCGGCAGCGGGGGCGGCGACCGGCTGGGGCTTACCGAGGCTGCCCTCGATGACGCTCGGCGAAAAGCCGCGCCGGGGCTGGATACTAGGGCTATAGGCCTCCGGAAGCTTGATGACCTCAAGCGCAYGGGCGCGGTTCGGTAGGCGGCGAATGAAGCCACGTTCCTCGAGCGCCGTGATCAGCCTGTGAATCCCGGACTTCGAGGCGAGGTCCAGCGCATCCTTCATTTCGTCGAAAGACGGCGGAACGCCGGATTCTTTCATGCGCTCGTGAATGAAAAGGAGAAGCTCCTGTTGTTTGCGCGTGAGCATCGACGTTGTGACCTCGTGATTGAAACAAATCCAGAACAGACACTATATGTTCCATATGTGTTCCGCAAGTAGCTAAATTTCCGTAAAACTTCGCGCCAACTCGTCGAGATTTTTATTTTCATTCGCCGGATTGGGACACAAGTCTTGCATTGAGGGTGGCGCTGTCGCACATCTCTTGCCGTTTTGAGGAGGATTATGATGAACACGCATTCCGGCAAACCGCATCCGCTGGATCATGTCGTGCTGCCCGTCGTCAATATTGATGTGGCGCGCGAAAGGCTCGGCAAGCTCGGCTTCACCGTTGCCGCCGATGCGCGCCATCCCTTCGGAACGGAGAATGCCTGCGTCTTTTTTGCCGACAAGACCTATCTGGAGCCGCTCGGGATTGCGAGCGCCGAGGAGAGCGAGGCTTCGGCGCGGCAAGGCAATGTCTTCACCGCCCGCAACCGTGCCTTCCRCTTCCGCTGCGGCGAGGAAGGGCTTTCGGGGCTGGCTTTCGGCAGTGAGGATGCCAGCCTCGATCATCAGAACTTCGTCGGCGACGGATCGAGCGCTGGCGAAGTGCTGCAGTTCACCCGGCCGATGACGATGCCGGACGGTGCGCAGACGATTGCCGGCTTCAAACTGGCTTTCGCCGGCGACCTGCGCGCGCCTGACCTCTTTCTCTTCACCGTCGAGCGCGTCAATCCGCTACCGGCCGACCGCGGCGCGCTGGAGACGCATGCCAATGGCGTCATCGGCATAACCGAGATAGCGCTTTGCGCACCCGCCGCCGCTGCCTTTGCTGCCTTCGTCGGCCTTGCCGTGGCGCAAGCGGCAGTCGAGAAAACGAGTTTTGGCGTCAATATCGCAGCGTCGAACGCGAAAATCAGCCTGATGACGCCGGAAGGGCTGGAAGCCTATTTTGACATCGCCGTCTCATCCGGCGATCGCGGCCTGCGCGGCAGGGCAATCCTCTTTGCCGTCGCCGATCTTGCCGTGACAGAAGCGCATTTGGCTGCTAACGGGGTGACATACACGCGCAAGAACAATCGCATTGTGGTGAAGCCTGCGCCCGGGCAGGGCGCGCTCTTCGCCTTCGAGGAAACACGATGAGCACTGATACGAATTCCGAAGTCAGGATCGGCGAGGACCAAGGCCAGGTCAGCTTTTCCAATACCGGCCGCCTGTCGCTGATTGCCGGCCCCTGCCAGATGGAGAGCCGCGATCACGCCTTCATGGTTGCCGGCACGCTGAAAGAGCTTTGCGGCAAGCTCGGCATCGGCCTCGTTTACAAGAGCTCCTTCGACAAGGCGAACCGCACCTCGCTCTCGGCTGAACGCGGTATCGGGATCGAAAAGGGCATGGAGGTCTTTGCCGACCTGAAAAAGGAATTCGGCTTTCCTGTCCTGACCGACGTTCATACCGCAGAGCAATGCGCGGAGGTGGCAAGGGTCGTCGACGTCCTGCAGATCCCGGCGTTCCTTTGCCGCCAGACCGACCTTCTCATCGCCGCCGCCAAGACCGGCCGCGTCGTCAATGTCAAGAAGGGCCAGTTTCTCGCTCCCTGGGATATGAAGAACGTCCTGAAGAAGCTCAATGCCAGCGGCAATCCGAACGTGCTGCTGTGTGAGCGCGGCGCCTCCTTCGGCTACAATACGCTGGTCTCCGACATGCGCTCGCTGCCGATCATGGCGGCGATGGGCGCCCCTGTTATCTTCGATGCGACCCATTCTGTGGCGCAGCCGGGCGGGCAGGGCGATTCTTCCGGCGGTCAGCGGGAATTCGTGGAAACGCTGGCGCGCGCAGCGGTGGCTGTCGGTATCGCCGGGGTCTTCATCGAAACCCATCAGGACCCCGACAATGCACCTTCCGACGGCCCCAACATGGTCTATCTCAAGGACATGCCGCGGCTGCTTGAAAAGCTGCTCGCCTTCGATGCGGTCGCCAAGGCTTGACGTTCAACAGCCTGACATGATCGTGCTATAGGCGAGATCCGAACACGGTTCGAAGGCTGGAAATTGCAGCATTGTAATTTGCACGCCTTCGACTAAGACAGTTTTCGAACCGACTTATCACCCACCGAGCAGGAAGAACCCATGACTGCAATCACCGATATCATCGCCCGCGAGATTCTCGATAGCCGTGGCAACCCCACCGTCGAAGTCGATGTCTATCTCGAAGATGGCAGCATGGGCCGCGCGGCCGTTCCCTCGGGCGCCTCGACGGGCGCGCATGAGGCGGTCGAACTGCGCGACGGCGGCAAGCGCTACCTCGGCAAGGGCGTCCAAAAGGCGGTCGACGCCGCCAACACCGAGATCTTCGACGCGATCGGCGGCATTGACGCCGAAAACCAGATCCAGATCGACAACATCATGATCGAGCTGGACGGCACGCCGAACAAGTCGCGCCTCGGCGCCAACGCCATCCTCGGCGTCTCGCTCGCCGTTGCCAAGGCTGCCGCCCAGGCTTCCGGCCTGCCGCTCTACCGTTATGTCGGCGGCGCTTCCGCCAGCCTGCTGCCGGTGCCGATGATGAACATCATCAACGGCGGCGCCCATGCCGACAACCCGATCGATTTCCAGGAGTTCATGATCCTGCCGGTCGGCGCCGATACGATCGCCGAAGCCGTGCGCATGGGTTCGGAAGTCTTCCATACGCTGCGCAAGGAACTTGCCGCACAGGGCCACAACACCAATGTCGGCGACGAAGGCGGTTTCGCACCGGGCCTGAAGAGCGCGCCGGAAGCTCTCGACTTCATCATGAAGTCGGTCGAGAAAGCCGGCTACAAGCCGGGCGAGGACATCTACCTCGGCCTCGATTGCGCCTCGACGGAATTCTTCAAGGACGGCAAATACGTTCTCGAAGGGGAAGGCCGCACGCTGGAACCGGGCGCCATGGCCGAATATCTGGCCGAGCTCGCCGCCAAGTATCCGATCATCTCGATCGAGGACGGCATGGCCGAAGACGATTGGGACGGCTGGAAGACGCTGACCGACCTGGCCGGCAAGAAGACCCAGCTCGTCGGCGACGATCTCTTCGTCACCAACTCCGCCCGTCTTCGCGACGGCATCCGCATGGGTGTTGCCAACTCGATCCTCGTCAAGGTCAACCAGATCGGCTCGCTGACGGAAACGCTCGATGCCGTCAACACGGCGCACAAGGCGGCCTATACTGCCGTCATGTCCCACCGCTCCGGCGAGACCGAAGATTCGACCATCGCCGATCTCGCGGTCGCCACCAACTGCGGCCAGATCAAGACCGGCTCGCTGTCGCGCTCCGACCGTCTTGCCAAGTACAACCAGCTGATCCGCATCGAGGAAGGCCTCGGCCCGCAGGCCCAGTATGCCGGCCGCTCGATCATTCGCGGCTGATCGGATCTGATTTCCAATGGCTTGACCCGCGCCTTCCCGGCGCGGGTTTTTTATTGCGCGGTTTTTAGAGTCAACGAACGGTTAATCTCTGCGCGCTAGATTGAACCAATTGGTAATGCGTTCAAGAGCATGCGTGTATGTGGACAAAGCATCATAAGAAGAGAAAGATCGGCCGCTTCGTCATTCCGGCCATGACGGTCGCCTTCCTCTCCTATTTCGGTTATCATTGCATTCATGGCGATTACGGCCTGCGCGCGACGGAGGCGTTCGAGCATCAGCGTGTCGCGCGCGACAAAGAGCTTGCGATCTTGAAGGCGAAGCGCGAACATCTGGAAAATCAGGTCGCGCTCCTGAGTGATGGCTCGCTCGACAAGGATATGCTGGACGAAAAAGCGCGCTATCAGCTCAATATGTCGCGCGCCGACGAGATCGTCGTATTCAATCACTATTCCAATTAACTTGAAATTGGTTAATTGTTATTTCTGTAGATTTATCAATAATTTAGTGCCGAATACGAGCCATGCAATTATGGCATTGCTGTGGTCATATTTCTTCCCTATGGTACGCGCCACCAAGAAACGACAAACCCATAGGGAGGGTTGAATGGCGCCGCGAAAGACCGCGACCGTTTCCAGCCGCAAAACTGCAGCAAAACCGGCAGCCAAAGCATCGAATGGAGGCCCAGTAGCCGACTTCGATCGCAATGAAGAGCTGAAGGCCTATCGCGAGATGCTGCTGATCCGCCGCTTCGAGGAGAAGGCCGGTCAGCTTTACGGCATGGGCTTCATCGGCGGTTTCTGTCACCTCTACATCGGTCAGGAAGCTGTCGTCGTCGGCATGCAGATGGCGCAGAAGGAAGGCGACCAAGTCATCACCGCCTATCGCGACCACGGCCATATGCTGGCAACCGGCATGGAAGCGCGTGGCGTCATGGCGGAACTGACCGGGCGCCGCAGCGGCTATTCCCACGGCAAGGGCGGCTCGATGCACATGTTCTCGAAAGAGAAGCATTTCTACGGCGGTCACGGCATCGTCGGCGCCCAGGTCTCGCTCGGAACGGGTCTTGCCTTCGCAAACCGCTACCGCGGCAATGACAATGTCTCCATCGCCTATTTCGGCGACGGCGCTGCCAACCAGGGCCAGGTCTACGAGAGCTTCAACATGGCTGCTCTCTGGAAGCTGCCGATCGTCTATATCGTCGAGAACAACCGTTACGCCATGGGCACCTCGACCGCCCGCGCCACCGCGCAGTCAAACTATTCGCTTCGCGGATCCGGCTTCGGCATCCCCGGCATTCAAGTCGATGGCATGGACGTCCGCGCCGTCAAGGCGGCGGCAGACGAGGCGCTCGAGCATTGCCGTTCCGGCAAAGGCCCGATCATTCTCGAAATGCTGACCTATCGTTATCGCGGTCACTCGATGTCCGACCCGGCGAAGTATCGCTCAAAGGACGAAGTGCAGAAGATGCGCTCCGAGCACGACCCGATCGAACAGGTCAAGGCTCGCCTTGTCGAAAAGGGCTGGGCTTCCGAAGACGATCTGAAGGCGATCGACAAGGATGTCCGCGACATCGTCGCCGACAGCGCCGACTTCGCCCAGGCCGATCCGGAGCCGGATGTATCCGAGCTCTATACCGACATTCTGCTCTAATCGGGGAGGGAACCCATGCCTATCGATATCCTCATGCCCGCCCTCTCTCCGACCATGGAAGAAGGCACACTGTCCAAATGGCTGAAGCAGGAAGGTGACAAGGTCACCTCAGGCGACGTGATCGCCGAAATCGAAACCGACAAGGCGACGATGGAAGTCGAAGCCGTCGACGAAG
>NZ_JBFTQY010000106.1:0-16979 GCF_056399245.1 Rhizobium sp. 01N447_2 | reverse complement strand
ATACTGGGATGGCTACCATCTCTACTATGCCAGCAGAAGGCAGTCCTCTCCGGCTTTCGTGGCGTTGGTGGACGCGCTGCGCCACCGAGCCTGACGATCGGAATCGGGCATATGTCATCGTCTTTTCTACGGCAAGCAGCGGTCACGGCGTCTTAGCGTATTTCCTGGCTTCACGCGATGTTGCCGTGCGACGGGCCGGCCTCAGTTCTTCGATCGTCGGCAGCCACCACTCGGCGTTCTCAACCGGAAGCGTTTTCGCGGGCCAGGTGCGGACGAGTTCTTCAAGTGTGGGCACCCGCCAATATCCCCAGACGTGATCCTCGGTCACACGGGGATAGAAATCCGCGACGTCATCCGGGTCGACCAGTTCGCCTGAGATTTCGGTAAAGACGACGATTCCATATGCGGTGACCACAGGACGTCCTATCGGCGGCAGGTCGTCGCTCTGAAACGGGTAACGGTGACGCTTTCGTTCCGCAGCGCGGAGTTTGCTGCGCATATCCTGTTCGGTCCCTTTCCGCTCCTCGACTCGACGTCGTCTTTCCTCCGGCTCGTTTCTGCAAGCCGCCGCTTCGATATCAGGCCATCTGCGTCGGAGTTCCTCATAGGACCGGAAGGGAACGTGCCATATTCTGAGATCGCCATCCCACCGTGAGGACGGCACCTCGTGCAATTCGTCGACGACGGTCTTCGAATATGGCGTGCGGATTCGGAAGTCTGCCTTGCCGAGTTCAAGATATGGACTGTCGATGGGATCGAAAGCGAAGGCGTCGCGTCCCTTCGCATCCGCATGGGCGTCAGCTTCGGCCTCAATCTCGGCAAGCCATTGTCCGATGCGACGGGACGCCGTCCGCCCGGGAACGAACCAGGCCTTGCGGGCATCGCTCCAACGGGCACGGGGGAAGCGTCTTCGGAATTGCTCGACGGTCATCCTGTCGTAGGGGAAAGAAATGTCCGCGCCGGGCTTCGAACCGTCTTCGCCGGACGGCGCCTTGTTGTGATCAGCGGCGGATTTCGTTTCGGTCATGGCAGAAGAACGCTGTCGCGCAGCGATCGGTTTCCGGTGAGGCGCTCGTTTGGCGGCCCACTGGCGACCCTCTCAGTGAATTGTCTTCGACGGCTTCTCCGCATGCGAAATGCCATCGAGCGTCGCGATAAGCTTTTCGAACTCGTTCAAGACACGATTGAACTCGGCGTCCTGCATGTTGGTGATTTCGGATATCGTCGAGGACACGGACGCGATGAGCCTGTCGATCCAAACACAGCGCTCGGCCGGCACATTTGCGAGAACCTCCCGCCGATGCGTCTTCAGCTCGCGGAGGATGCGAACGATAAGGGCCCCCCGGTCCGCTCGGGTCAAGAGCGGAAGCCTTGTCTGCGCCTGCTGGATTTCTGTTATCAGTGCCGTTGCCATCCCCTGATCTCCAACACTCTAATACAACCGGGTATCACAACCGTAGCGATTGCAACACGGACTTTAGTCCGATTCACCAGCTTGGTGCAGCATCATCCGCACCACGTGACCACCGCCGATAATCAATTGTTCGTGGCAACGAGATTTGACATGTCGCAGCTGCGCCGCGGTCCTTCCCATGGTTGATACGTATTGTCTTCCGGTCGATACGACTTGTAGCGAGCGGCGCACCGGGCTGCCGCCTCTGCATTCACTTTCGTGCCGACGCCGCCATCGGCCTCGGCGACAGTCGGCTGGAACGGCGAAGAACATTCGCGAGTCTCACCGCTATAGGATCGATAGTTGTTGGTCACAGGATTGAAAGAGCGATAACGTTCCTCACACCAGGCAAGATGCGCGGCCGAAAGTCTGGGCTGCGGTGTCTGAAGTTCGGATGGCGGGCGAGCCGAATCCGGCCTCGCCGCTGATGCCATGCTGGCCGAGACCTCGGTCACATAGCTGGAATAGAGAGGCGGAATTCGTTCATAGTGCTGCTCCCGAGGATCGACTTTCACCGGCGTCGTCGTCCATAGATCGCGCGCTGCGAGCTCCTTGAAGGTGTGAGGTTCGGAATCCGCCACAACATAAGATGCGACAGATGCGGCAGCGATGCAGGCCCCGACCGAGCTTAAGATGCCAAAGGCAACGGATGCGATGGCTTTCATTGTCCCGACCTCTGCTGTTGAGCCAGTGGAACCCAGATGCGGCCAGCGGCGCTGTTATGTCTGCCGCCCGTGGCGACAAGCACGGCGAGAATGCCGGCGATTGCCAGCAGGATCGCGATCAACGGCAAGGCCAGCCCATTGGACTTTTCTTCAGAATGGATCATGTTCCTCTCCTATGCCCCGGCGGCGGAGAGCCGCCGGGGCCGGCCGCTACGCCGCGATGATGTAGACGATCGTGAATGCAGAAGGATCGACGATGACGATCCGGCCATCCGCGAGGAGGAAGAAACGATAGGCCTTGTACTGCGGTACGATCTCCACGATTCGGGGCGGCAGTGGCTCGAGCCTGATCTTCTTCGGGATGGTGGTGCCGACCGAGACTGTGAAATCCGCCTCCCGAACCGGCTCGACATGAACCTCCTTCACAACGCTGCGGATTTCCGTCTGCTGCTCGACGGAGATGTTCACGTTGGTCGTATTGTTCGTCTCGGTCTTCGTGGTGTTCTGAGTGTTGCTGTCGACCGATGTTTTGTTGTTCTCAACGTTCGTCTTGCTGTTTGACTGAGTCTCAGTCGAGCCGCTGGAAGACTTCGCGTCGCTGGACTTCTGGGTTTCACCGGAGCCGGTCGGCGTGCCAGTGTCCTGGCTGCCGGCAGGCTTCTGGCTTTCCGTCGAGGACTGTCCCGACTTGGAAGACTTCGAACTGTCCGGGCTTTTGCCAGAGGCGTCCGTGCCTGCGGCACCGGAGCCGGTTTCGGTCGAGCCTCCGGACTGCGTCTTAGCACCGGGCTGACTTGTCGTCTGACCGGAGGAACCATCCGTGGAGGTTCCGGACGAGTTTCCGCTAGAGCCGGAAGGCTGCTGGGTATCCTGGCCGGTCGATGCTCCTGCGCCACCCGAGGAGGAGGCGCCGCCCGCATCCGGTTGCTGGATCGCACCACCGCTGGACTGGCCGTTTTGGGCAGCACCCTTCTTGGGAAGGATCGGCGCATCCTGCGCCGCGGCGGAGATGATGCCGACCGGCGAAACGCCGATCGAGAGTGCCGTCATCAGCACGGCGAGTGTCTTGGTCTTCATAACAATCTCTCTGCTTTTTCGGCCGCACGACGTTGTCGTCCGTCGTGCGGCGGTTCTCAGGTTCTAACGATGATATTGAGGGGCAAGACGCGGCAGAGACCGCGTGGGATCAGGTCACTTGATAACCTGGATCACCTTGCGGGACGACGGTTCGACGATGACGCGTTCATCATTGACCACCGCGTAAGCATAGGTCGGGTCATCCGGAATAGGCGTCACGACAACCGTCTCCGGCAGAGGCTGGCCGACGACAACCTTCTCCTTCACGACCACGCGCGCCGATGGTGCCGGAGCCTCGCGGACATAGGTGACGACCTTTTGCGGCGGCGGATCGATCGCCGTACCAACGACCGCGCCGGCAACGCCGCCGACAGCAGCGCCAACGGGGCCGCCGACGATCGCCCCGGTCACCGCGCCACCGGCGGCACCGTTAACGGTCGAGGACTGGGCGAATGCGACGCCCGACATGAGGGTCGCGGCAGTTGCCGCACCGACGATAAGCTTGGAGATCATTTTCTCCTCCTTCTGTTTCGAGGCGGCCTTCGTGACCGCTGCGAAACCAACTAGCTGGAGGCACGGTCGTTCCACGGCCCGGACCTCAGTCTGATGGACCCCGGCCCTTGGTCCCAAACCCATGTCAATGCCCGTCGCCGGCGCTACTTCAGGATTGAAAGGCCCCGCACACGGGCTTACAGCGCCACGCGTCTTTTCAGACGCGTAAAGGACGCTGTAACACTTTGAATTGCTGCATAATTTATCCTTAAACCGATGCCGATTTGAGGAATTATGCAGGAGGCAGGAGACTGAAGGAGATGGCACGATCCAACCGCCGGGAAGCGGGACGCCGGCGCCTGGCGATGCGTTTGCCGCACATGCGGACGCTGATCATGGCAGCGTGCGACCCATTGCAGCTCGAGCTCTTCGAGGCCTACCAGATGGCAGTCGAAGCGCGCGACGCTCTTCGAGGACGGCAATTCAATGCGAACCTGGTGCGGGAATACGACGAGACCTGCTTCGAGATCGAGCGGCACGTCATCCGCGCGATGCAGGAAACTTCCTACGCGCAGCGCACGAGCTGAAGTCCGGTGAGCCGTCATACTCGTCGGACAGAGCTTTTGGACATTTCATTTGGAGAATCGCGCGATTGATCCGCTGGCCGGCACTAAGCGGCGTTACGAAGCGCGACCGACGACGACGAAGGCGCTCATGCCGCCGCACGGACGAACCCCGTAGCGTGATTCCATTCGCTCGGCCACCTCATCGACTATCTCTGAGATACGCGCCGGCGCCCGCCTTTCGATCTCTTCCCTGAGCGGAGTGCCTTGGCAGAAGGCCGCTGCGATATCATGGGCGGCTGCAACGGAAATCAACTCGATCCGATCGCAGGAAATTGCGTCAAATCCCGCCGAAGACATTTGCGCCTTTATCGACGCTATATCGAAGTAGGAATATGACAAGTTTCTTAGAAAGTCCGGTGGATTGGACGGAAAGAGGCTTGCCAGACATTCATCCACGCATCTTGCGAAGTCGTTGGCCGGGAGTGAATCCCACGTCGTGAACAGGAAACGACCTCCGCTCCGCAACACTCTTTTGGCCTCGTCATAGGCCTTCAACTTATCCGGAAAGAACATCACGCCGAACTGGCAGACGACGAGATCGAACATCGAAGACGCGAACGGCAGATTTTGCGCATCGGCGTGCATCCAGTGGGTCCGCGACATCGTCAGCGACGGTGCGCCAACGTCAATCATCGCCTGGCTGAGATCGGTGGCAAYGATCTCCGTGGCCGGATCAAGCGTCACCCGCAGAGCACGTGTCAAGGCGCCTGTCCCCGCAGCGACCTCGAGAATGCTGCCCGGCTTCAATCGCTCGGCGACGATCGCCATCTCCGAGGCATAGGGCTCGAAGAGAATCGGCACGAGAAGGCTGTCGTAAAATTCGGCGACGCCTTCCTCGAAGGGCGCGAGAGAAGAGGCCGATGCGGCGCGGGCGCCGCCTTCGATATCCATGGAAATCGTCACTCACAAGCCTCCAAACCCGGGTTCGTCGGCCAGGAAATATGCTTGAATCTGCTGATGTCTACAGGCGTCAGACCTTGGTCCCAACCTTCTCCGACCGAAGTCCCTGAGGTGGAACGCGCGTCGGACTCGCGCCGTTTCGAGGGATGTTGAAGGAGATCCGAACATGCACCAGAGTCATAGATCCCGAGTGAATGACGCTTGCAACGCGTCCGTCTTCGCCCTTGTTATCGTTCTGGCCGCCCTTCTCTACGTCTTCGGCGTAGCCATATCAGGCGATAGCCTCGGGCTTACCCAGAGCATAAGAGGCGCCGAGGTCTTCGATACCAGGAATCTACCCTGACGCTGTTTGGAAAAACTCTGAAGACGCGGTAGGTTAATCGACAAGTCTCTTGCCGGAATCAACATGAATTGGCTTCGCCGCTGGAATGCCCGCTCACTCGCCTCCCAGTTCTTCATCGCGGGTGGGCTCATATCGATGGCCGTCATGTTCCTGGTGGGCATTCTCGTCACCCACCTCATAGAGGAGGCCGTCATCCACAATTCTGGTGCTGCGACGGCGCTATATGTGGACAGCGTGGTCGCGCCGCTGCTTCCCGACATGCAAAAGGAATCGTTGCTGGACGAAGCCAGTGCTCAGGCTCTCGATGAGACGCTTGGTCAGGGCGCGCTCGGCAGGCGTCTCGTTTCGTTCAAGCTGTGGCGAAGCGACGGCACCATCCTTTATTCGAATGAGAAGGAGCTGGTGGGCAGGAAGTTTACGGTCAGCGACAAGCTCCAGAGGGCATTCGCAGGGTCTCTCGTCGCGCGCTACGAAATCGCCAGCGATCCGGAAAGCGACAAGGAGCGCGCGCTTGGCAAGCCGCTCATGGAGATCTACAACCCTGTGCTCCAGCCATGGTCCGGACGGGCGGTCGCCGTACTTGAGTTCTACGAGACGGCAGAAGGATTAAGCGACAGTCTGGMGCATGCCAGGCTCCGGAGCTGGGGCGCTGTCGCTGCTCTCACAGCAATCTTTTTCCTTGTTCTCTCGGCTCTGGTGTTTCGGGGGAGCCGCACGATAGAGGCGCAACGCAAGGATCTCAGGGAACGGGTCAATGAACTGTCCGCGTTGCTGGCGGAAAACCGCGGACTTCAGCGGCGGCTGCAGCGCGCCTCCCAGCGGTCGGCGGCGCTGAATGAAACAYATTTGCGCAGTATCGGTGCCGATTTGCACGACGGTCCGGCCCAGCACATCGCCTATGCCTCATTGCGGCTGGACAGCGACGTGTTGATCAACGCGTCCACACAGCCCGAAGCGCGTGAAAAGGAGCTTGCCTGGATACGCTCGAGCCTTGCCGAGGCGATGACGGAAATCCGCAATATCTGCAGTGGGCTGGTGCTCCCGCAGATCGAGAAGTCCTCGATCACCGAGATCGTCATGCGGGTCGTCGAAGCGCATCAGCACAAGACCGAAACCCATGTCGAAACTGTTATCGACGAGGATGGACCTGAACTTCCTCCTGCGGTGAAGATCTGTATCTATCGCTTCGCTCAGGAAGCCTTGAACAACGCCTATCGCCACGGTGGCGGCATTCAGCAGGCTGTTAAGGCCGTCTCGCACAACGGTCATGTCCGTGTCGAGGTGAGCGATCGCGGCGATGGCTTCGATCCGACCGAGGTGAGGCCGACGAGCCTCGGCCTTGTCGGACTTCGGGAACGCATCGACAGCCTGGGAGGATCGTTCGAGGTCAAGACAGGCGAAGGAGGGACGACCGTGACCATGATCTTCGAGCCTATGGAAGTGGGAGACTAGAGATGACATCCATCACCATCGGCGTCGTGGACGACCACCCGCTTTTTCGCGAGGGTGTAACGCGCAGCCTGTCGGAGATGAGCGGCTTTAACGTCATTGGCGAAGGCGCCAGCAGCGATGACGCGGCCATGATCGCCTCGGACAACTGCCCCGACATCATGCTCCTCGATATCTCGATGCCCGGCGGCGGGCTGTCTGCGATCAGCGACGTGCTGGCGCGGAGCCCGACAACGAAAGTGCTCATGTTGACGGTATCCGAGGATGTGGACACGTTGCTTGACGCTCTGCAACGGGGCGCGATGGGCTATGTTCTGAAGGGTGTCGGTTCCCGTGGCCTCGCTGAAGCCATCCAAACGGTCCTGAGTGGAACGCGATATATCTCGCCGACGATGTCGGCAAAGGTCATGGAGAATTCACTGCATGGCGGAACCTCAGACAAAAACAGTCTGACACCACGGGAACGCGAGGTGATGGATCTTGTCGCTCAAGGCTTGTCAAACAAACATATCGGCTTGCGTCTCGGCCTGCAGGAAAAGACCGTGAAGCACCATATGACCCAGATTCTGAGCAAGCTCGGTGCCTCGAACAGGACTGAAGCGGCTCTACAATGGCGCGAACGGCGCTAAAACAGGGTATCGTCCGACTATCACGCTCTAGCGAAGGAAGCGGCTCAGCCGGCGGGCATCGTTGGCCGTCGCCTGACGGCTTATGATCGTGCGGCCTTTCGAGTCCTTCATAATGTAGCGGCCGCGCTGCAGGGTCTCAGTGATACCATTCGCATGACGGACGTCGATCGAACCATCGGAAGCTTCGGTCGCTGTCGTTCCCAATCCTTCTGACGACCTTGCAGAAGAGGAAGAGGATCCCGCGCTGCTGGTGGAGCTCCCACCATTGCCATTTCCTGAGCCATTGCTGCTGCTGTTGCCACCACTATTGCCGTTGCCACTCCCTCCCCCGTTGCCGCTACCGCCGCTATTGCCATTCCCTCCACTATTCCCGTTGCCGTTACCACCACCGTTGCCATTCCCGTTGTTACCGTCTTTTGCCTGCGCGCACTCCGCCGCCAGAACAGGAAGGAAACCGTCGAGATTCAATCTGGCGGGTGATGCGGCAGCGACGAGGGCGACGGCCGCGCTGCCGCCCAGTCTCAGAAAATCGCGTCTCCGGATACTCATGCCATGGCCTCGTTCGTCCGTTCGCCGTCCCATGCATATATGACGTATAAGATTTCTCGCTGTTCCCAAGACAGAATGCAACCGACCTAGGTAGTAGGCGCCGGCAAGACTTTGGTCCGGCTTATTTGATTGCCGTACTCGTCATCGAGAAAAGTCCGGGCAATCGCAAGCGCTACGTTACTCGCTTCTCCTCATTCCAGCTGCCGTGTGAGGCGGAAGCATTTCTATGGAACTTCTCTCCTCGTCGTCGCTTTGTTTGTCGAAGTGCAACAGAGGAAACCCCGATGGCAAACCCGAACGAATCCCCGGCAGTCCAGTCCATGCGAAAAGAGCAGGCAGAGCAACGAAAGCGGCCCCCAAAAGGCGAACTCGACAAAGCAATCGAGGATACCTTTCCGGCGTCCGACCCGGTGTCAGCCACCCACACCTCCATTCCTGCCGGCCGCAGCGACGTCGAGGCGGCTGAGCGTGTGAAGCGCGAGCCAGATCCGACCAAGCTCGACGAGGAGTTTCCGCTCGTGGATCAAGCCCTGCGCCCAAGCGGTGAAACCGCCCGCTCCTCCGAAGAAATGCGCGCGCTTCAGAAGGAAGCCGGTCGCATGGCTGAATCCGCTTCGGGGCTGGCTTCTGGAACAGCTCGCCTGGCAAAGGCGGAAGCACGCACATTCGTCCATGACCTCGAGGATCGCATACGCCGGCAGCCGCTGACAGCCGCAGCGATCGTCGCCGGCATCGCCTTCGTCTTCGGCGCGACGCGTTGAGGAGCCAAGTGACAGTCGACTCGCTCGATCACCCCGCGGGGATTCGACCGGTGGACCATTACGATATGGAGAGCCGCCTCCATTAGCACGATTGCGGGCGGGGATTTCCTGAGGACGAAACTCAGGAGCGCTTCTAGAGCCCGTCTGTGCTTCGACTTCCGAGGGCATCGTGAAAATCGCAACCTACAATGTCAACGGGATCAATGGGCGGCTAGACATTCTGCTGCGCTGGCTCAAGGAGGACGCCCCTGATGTGGTCTGCCTCCAGGAACTGAAGGCAGACGATGCCAGGTTTCCGCGAAAGGAAATCGAGCGGGCCGGCTACGGCGCCATCTGGCACGGACAGAGATCCTGGAACGGGGTTGCGATCCTGGCAAAAGGCAAGATACCGATCCTGACGCGGCGTGGTCTTCCCGGTGATCCTGACGATACTCACAGCCGGTATATCGAAGCTGCCGTCGACGGCATCCTGATCGGATGCCTGTATCTTCCCAACGGCAATCCGTTTCCAGGAGTAAAATTCGATTACAAGCTGCGCTGGTTTCTCCGTCTGCAGGCGTACGCCGCCGAACTCCTCGAGCTCGATGTGCCTTCGATCCTGGCCGGCGACTTCAACGTCATGCCGACGGAGATCGACGTCTACAAGCCGGAACGCTGGCTGGACGACGCCCTCTTCAGGCCGGAAGTGCGCAAGGCCTATGCTGATCTCGTTGCCCAGGGTTGGACCGATGCCGTCAGACATCTGCATCCAGAAGAGCGCGTCTACACCTTCTGGAAATACTGGCGGAACAGCTTCGAACGTGACGCGGGGCTTCGGATCGACCACTTCCTGCTCAGTCCGGCAGTCGCCCCATGGCTTCGATCGGCAACCGTCCGGAAAAAACCGCGCGGCTGGGAGCATACGAGCGACCACGCGCCCGTCATGATCGAGCTCGACGTTTCCAAAGCTGGAGCAGACCTATGAGCCGCAGGCCGCTTGCGAGCGAGGGAACCAGTCACGTCGCCGAGAGTTAGTCCAAAAGCGCGGGACGGCATTCCTGCCCCGCAATTTTCCAACCTGATGTGACCGCTGTGGACGAAGCCAAGAACTACTTGAACACCGACGAAATTCAGGCCGACGACCAGTTGTCGCCGAAGCCGGTCGAAGGCAAGGATCCGCCAAGGCGGGTGCGCAGAAGCGAGGAAGCTATCGCCGGCTCTGACGAGACCGAGCGCGTCCGGGTTCCGCCCCCAGTTCCGAATCCCGATTGATCAGCCGCATGGCTCCGTCTCGAAGTGGCTCCGATTACCGGCATCACCTCATTTGTCGGCGCCAAGATCGTAGATGCGGCCTGTCAACCAGGCTGGCCAGTCTCGCTCGAAGAAGGACTTGGCGCTTTCATCCAGCGCGCGGTTCGGGCGGGTTGAAAGCCTGATCTCATCGCCATCAATCCGAACGACGATCTGCTCCTCGCGATGCGCTTCGCGTTCTTTCCGGAAACGATAATCCTGCAACGGGCCAGAGCTCGCAAGCGGGAGAGATTCGCCCTCCACATCGCATATTGCGCGCGCCCCGCGGCTGCCGCCCCCATTGCGAATGAAGAAATCGAGCGCGCCGAGTACGGCTTCCGAGGCGAGCGCCATATGTCGCCATTGCACGCCTCGAACCGCCTCCGCTGCACGACCATAGGCAATGCCGTTCGCATGGATTTCAGCGTTCAGTTCGCGCGCTTCGATCAAGGCTCGGCCTACGCCTTCTTGATTGCAGATGATGCCAGCCTTCTCGCTCATTCGCGCCTGCACTTGCGAACGGATCGATTTGACGGTGAGCGGGCTCTCGGTCCGAAGGACGGTAAGGAGATCGACGATGCCCGCCTCTGCGATATCAGCTATGCCCTCTGCTGCCGACCGCTTTGCCCGACCGCTCGCGCTGATGTGCTCTGCCGCGCGCGTACCGAAGACTTGCCCGGCATTGAGCGCCGCTCCACCCGGCCTCGTCACGCCGTGTGTGCCCGCTGCCTCTCCGACCGAGTAACAGCCGCCGAGACTGCTGCGGCCCCAGGTATCGACCATGATGCCGCCGTTCATGTGCTGGTTGTTGACGGCAAATTCCAGCGGCTCCTCGGCGATATCGATCTTGTAGCGGCGGTAGAGCTCGATCGCGAGCGGGTTCATATGCTTCAATCGATCGATCGGCATGTCCTGGTCGGCGCCGGCCTTGCCGAGATAGTTGCGGACGTCTTCGTCAAGTCTCTCCAGACTGAATGGCAGGTCGCCCGGCACGGATAGGGGATTGCGATTGAAGTCCATAAAGACGCGCCGCCCTGCGGCGGTTTCGCTGGAGATGGCAAGGTCTACCAGGCTTGAGCCGAAATCGAGCATGCGCGTCGCGTGAAATGGCCATTGATAGCCCTTGCGAAAGACGTTCGAAGCCAGCTCCTGCGTGCTGCGGTAGTATTCTGCCAGGAAATGGTGCTCGGCGCCCTCGGTATCGAGCGAGTAGATATGCGGGATCGCCTGGACGTATGTGCCCGACAGATTCCATGGGAACCCTTCCCTGCGTGTTCCGATACCAAACTGGCTTTCGGTCAGGTTGACGAGCTCGACGCCTGCCTCGAGCGCCAATCCGAGAGAGCCGAAGCAGCCGTTGGGATAAACG
This sequence comes from Rhizobium sp. 01N447_2, assembly GCF_056399245.1. Classification (NCBI taxonomy): domain Bacteria; kingdom Pseudomonadati; phylum Pseudomonadota; class Alphaproteobacteria; order Hyphomicrobiales; family Rhizobiaceae; genus Rhizobium; species Rhizobium sp. 01N447_2. The sequence goes on along the minus strand of NZ_JBFTQY010000106.1, from coordinate 5,397 downwards.
CTGTCGCGATAGAGCTCGCCCGGCCCGCCGGCGGCGAGCACGATCACCCCACTGACGAACAGCGCGATACCCAGCGGGTTCTCCTCCGTACGGTCACTGGCCCGCATGGCGACCATCCCGACCACGTGGCGATCAGCGCCATCGCCCTTGGTGAGGATCTTTACCGCCGTGGTCTGGTTGTAAAACGGCACTCCGAGCCGGATCGCCTCCTCGGCCAGCACCTTGACCATCAGGCGCGAGGTGCGCGGGCCGCAACTGGTGGCGCGGCCGACCTCGTCATGGTCGGTCTGATATCTGAGCGTCCCGCCAAGCGGATCCTGCGGCAGCGGCAGCCCTAGGAACTGAAGCGATGCCATCATCCGGGACGAGCCCACAGCCTCGACATAGGCCGTGTCCTCGTCCATTGCACCGCCGCTGCGGATGGCTCGGGCCATTGCCTTGTAATTGTCGCCCTGATCCGCCGTATTTGCAGTGTGAAGGGTCTGCTTGTCGGATCCCGAACAGGCCGAGGTCCCACCCCACGCGCTTTGGCTGACGATAACGACGTCATCGCCACGCCGCTTCATTTCCACTGCGGCTCGCAGACCTGCCGCGCCGGATCCGACGACGACGCAACCGGCTCGATAGATCGGCGCCTCGATGCCGGCGAGCCGAACCACGTCCGAAGGGGCGGGTTCGGCTGGGAGCCGTGGCATGTCGACATCGGTCAGTGCGTCAAGAATTTCCTGCGGAACGTCTATGGTCATCGGCGTTCAACCCAGCGGGATGTCGACCCAGCGTTTTTGCCGGGAGGACTCCATGCATGCGTCGACGATCTGGCAGATGTGGTGGCCCGTATCGAATGTCGGCCACATCGGCCTGTTTGCAACGATCGAGCGGATCACCTCGGCCACCTCGATGATCTTGCTTTCATTGTAGCCCAGACCGAAATTCGGCAGAGGAAGGAAAGCCCTGAAGGTAGGGTTCTCAGGACCCACGTCGATCTCCCGGAAGCCGCGCCGCCCCGTCCGGTCGTCGTTGGAATAGAAGCGCAGCCGGTTTATCTCGTCATAGGTATAGGCGATGCTGCCTTTCGTTCCATAGATTTCGTAGGTCTGCATGAACTTGCGGCCGGTCGCGACACGGCTGAAATCGACGATCCCGCCGGCACCGTTCTCGAACCGGCACAGCAGATTGGTTGCATCGGGATTGGTGATATCAGCCCAGGACTCGTTGCCTGACAGTTTCACCTGCTCGCCATAGGCAAGGCCCTCGACGGCAGGCCGACGCGGCGTCACGATGAGATTGTCGGCGATCAGGGAACTGACGCGGCCGACCAGGAAATCCATGAAGCTGAAGATGTGCGAACCGGTATCACCGACGATCCCGGTCGGCGCGAGCTTTCCGTCGGCGCGCCACATGAAGGGCGCGTTCGGATCGCCATAGATGTCGACGTGCTGGCAGCCGCGGAACAGCTTGATCTCGCCGATTTCGCCGGATTGAATGATATCTTTCGCCAGATCATGGACGGGATTCCGAGGAAAGGCGTGTCCGACGCGCGTAATGACACCCTTCGCCCGGGCGATGTCGGCCAGTTCCCGCGCTTCGGCGGCGGTGTTTGCCAATGGCTTCTCGCAATAGACATGTTTGCCTGCCAGCAAAGCCGCCTTGGCCACCTCATAGTGGAGATGGTCGGGCAGGCAGATATCGATCAGATCGACATCAGGATCAGCGACCGCCAGATTCCAATCCTGAAGAATTCTTGCACCTGGCGCCCTGTGGGAAAGATCCCCGGCTGTTTTCGAGGGACCTTCGACGAGAGCGACGATCCGAGCCGTTCCGTCCGACACTCCGAAGAAATGCGGAAAGGTCTGATAGGCCATCGTGTGGACCTTTCCCATCCAGCCCGAGGCGCCAAGCACTGCAACTCTGACTTCAGACATTGTCGTCTCTCCTCTCGAGATGGCTTACCGGATTTCGGCGCGGGCCCGAGGCCTCGCATCGTTGCGTTCGTAGGCGAAGATGGTGGGGGAAAGTGCAGGCAAGCCCCGGATGAGGTCCGATCCCTTTTCGCCGACCATGATCGTCGGCGCGTTGGTATTGCATGACGGCACGCGCGGCATGACGGATGAATCACAGACCCTGAGGCCTTCCAGGCCATGGACCTTGAGATCAAGCCCGACAACCGCGTCAGGCCCTGTCCCCATCTTGCAGGTGCCCACCGGATGATGGTCGGTCTTTGCGTTGGCGCAGCCGTAGTCGAAAAGCTGTTCGTCGGTCATCACCTTCGGTCCGGGAAGCCTTTCGGCCATGACATAGGGCTTCAACGCCGCCTGCTGCATGATCTCGCGCGCGATCTTCAGCCCTTCCAGGGACATCGTCCTGTCGTGGGGATCGGACCAGTAGTTAGGGTCGATCAATGGAGAGGCGGCCGGGTCGGAGGATGATAGACGCACCGTCCCTCGCGAGCGCGGATGCAGATAGGCGGAGTTAAGGGTCACGCCGGCATTCTTGAGCCGCTCGACGCCTGCTTCGATGCCCGATCCGAGGCCGAGGTGGAACTGGATATCAGGCGAACGGGCCTCGGGATCGGCATACCAGAAGCCGCCGGTCTCGAAGAGCGACGAGGCGACAGGACCGGTCCGGAACAGGACATATTGAATCCCGGCCCAAAGTGTCCGGTGGAGTTTTGCAACACCGTCATAAGTGTGATCGCCCGTGCATTCAGCGATGACGAAAAGATCCAGGTGATCCTGAAGGTTTCCACCGACACCCGGCAGATCGTGAAGCACCTTGACGCCCACCGACCGCAGATGGTCGGCCGGTCCTATGCCGGACTGCAAAAGCAGCTTCGGCGATCCGATTGCGCCGGAGGAGATCAATACTTCGCGTTCGGCGCGCACGATCTCCAAGCCGCGCGAGGTCACGATCTCGACGCCTGTCGCACGGGCTCCCTCCACGATAATACGCGCGACGTGCGCGCCCGTCCGCACCGTCAGGTTCTTCCGGTCCTTGATCGGCGAGAGATAGGCCAGCGAAGCCGACGACCGGCGGCGGTTGCGCTGCGTGAGCTGATAAAATCCCACTCCCGCCTGCTGGCGCCCGTTGAAGTCGTGATTATAGGGAATGCCGAGCTCCTGCCCTGCACGGATATAGGCGTCGCAGATCGGTAGCGGCGCTGCGGGCATCGAGACGCCGAGCGGACCGCCATAGGAGTGATAGTCGTCGGCGAATCGCTGGTTGTCCTCCGCGCGTTTGAAATAGGGAAGGATCGAGCGGTAGTCCCAGCCCGCGCAACCGTCTTCACGAGCCCAAAGGTCATAATCCACCGCGTTTCCGCGCGTGTAGAGCTGTGCGTTGATGGACGAGCCGCCACCAATGACTTTCGCTTGCGTATAACGAAGCACGCGGCCATTCATGTGCTTCTGGGGAACGGTTTCCCATCCCCAGCTGGCGACGCCTTTGGTCATCTTGGCGAAGCCGGCAGGCATATGAAAAAGAGGATTCCAGTCGCCTCCGCCCGCTTCGAGCAGGAGGACGCTGACATCGGGATCTTCGCTCAGCCGGCTCGCAAGAACGCATCCTGCCGGACCGGCGCCAGTGATGATGTAATCGAATCCCATTTTACTGTCCTGTTGCATCCGGCCTGGCGACCGCCAGTGCCTGTGTCATGCCTGCAAAGTCCTTCGACGCGATGTGATCCGCCACTCTCAGCGCTTGGGCGGCGATGGTGAGCGCAGGATTCACCGCGGCCGAGGTGGGGAGGAAACTGGCGTCGACGACGAAGAGATTTTCGTGATCATAAGACCGGCAGTACGCGTCGAGCGGCGCAGTCGCGGGATCGTTTCCGATGCGGATCGTTCCGCATTGATGGGAGGGCGTGCGCTTGTCGAAGGGTCTCGCCAGCACGATCGGAAATCCGATCGATTTCAGGATCGCCTTCAGCTTAGCGACAAGGGCAAGATGGGCGTCCCAGTTGGTTCGTTGCCATTGGAGAACAATCCGATCTCCATCCACCATGACGCGGCTTTCGGGATTGGGAACGTCCTCGCTCATCGCATAGAAGTCGATGGCATGGCCGGTGATGAAGCGCAGAAGCCACTCCGGAGCCTGCGGCAGAGAACCCTTGAGAACCTTTTCAGAGATGCGGCCCAGGAGCTGCACGTTGCCGAGGGGCGGTCCACCCTCCCCGTCGGAGAGATAGAAGTCGTTGAAGGCAAACGTCTTCTGGTAGATGGAGGCGTTCCTGAACCGCGGCGAGACCCCGATGACGGCGGACGCATTGTGATTCATGAAGTTGCGGCCCACCTGGTCGGAAGAGTTCGCCAGACCCTTTGGGAAGCGGTCGTTTTTCGAACGCAGCAAAAGCACGGATGATTGGACCGCCCCGGCGGAGAGGATCACGATCTCAGGCGAAACAGTCACCGTCTGCCCGTTCTTGATGTAGGTCACCCGGTCGATCCGGCTCCCCGCTCCCGTGTCGAGCCTCGTCACACGCGCATTGGTTTCGAGCCGCACGTTCTCGTGTCTGAGCGCTACTGCGAGGGCTGCGGTCTCGGCATCCATCTTGCCGTCGCGTGCGTTTGGATGCGCATCCCATGGCGTGGGTGCTTTGGAGAGCCAGGCGTCAAGATCCAGGCCGAGCGGCAGGGAAAACGGATGCAGGCCTTTCTGCTTGAGGCGCGCCCTGATATCGGCAACCGGCGCCTCGTCCGGGACGGGCGGGTACTCGTAGGCCGCCGAGTGGTGCGGTTCCGTGGGATCTTCGCCGAGACTGCCGCGGACCTGGTACATGCGTTCGGCCTGGCAATACCACGGCTCCAGCACCTCATACGGAAACGGCCAGGCCGGCGAAACACCCTCGCGGTGTTCGATGACTGCGAAATCTTGGCTGCGATAGCGAGACAATACTGCGCCATAGAACTTCGAATTCCCGCCGACATTATAGTAATTGCCGGGATTGAATCCCTTGCCGTTCGCCTCGTACCAGGTTTCCTTCGGTCGAAAATGTCCCCGCTGGAAGATCGCGCGTTGGTCGCGATTGACAGGAAGGTCGGCGATATGGTCGCCGGCTTCGAGGATTAATATCTGGGCGCCGGTCGTGGCCAGGCCGGCCGCGACCGTGGCACCGCCGATGCCTGAACCGATGATGACGATGTCAGGTGAACTGCTCATGTTAGCACCTGGCCATCACGCGATCCGCGCCTGTGTTTCCGGATCGAAGAAGACGGCCTTGTCGAGATTGAATGCGAGGCGGGTGTTTTGTCCGGGGGCGATGCCGGTATCGGCGCGCAGGCGGGCGACGACGGATTTGCCGCCGAGCTTGGTGACGGCGAAGGTGTCGGAGCCGGCCGGTTCGACCACCTCGATCAGGCAATCGCCCTCGGTCAGCGAGCGCGCCTTGCGGTCGGCGCCATC
>NZ_JBFTQY010000105.1:0-17700 GCF_056399245.1 Rhizobium sp. 01N447_2 | reverse complement strand
CAACAGGACGTTGTCGCGGGCACGGCTTGCCTTCTCGAAAAACAGGATATTGTCATTTCGCGCGTTCAGCAGCGTCAACCCGAGATGCGAATGCAGCGCGGTGTTTTCGTTCCGGATGCGGTTGAGCGTCCTGATTTYGGCAATGATATTGCCCGGCCGGTCGTAGTCCCAGGCTCGAATCTCATACTTTTCGCTGTCGGCATATTCCTTGCGCTTGGCATCGGGACGCCCCTCGCAAAGTTCGAAACCGTTATAGACGCCCCACAACCCCGAAAGGGTAGCGGCAAGTGCTGCGCGGATCAGAAAGGCCGGGCGCGGCGCGTTCTGCAGGAAATCCGGATTGATATCATGGGTGTTGACGAAGAAATGGGGGCGGAAGAATTCCTTCGGCGCCGTCTCGGTCAGCTCCCGCATATATTGCTCAAGCTCCCACTTGGCATTGCGCCAGGTGAAGTAGGTGTAGGATTGGGAGAAGCCGATCTTTGCCAGCCGGTACATGACCTTCGGCTTGGTGAAGGCTTCCGACAGGAAGACGACATCTGGATGACGTCCCCTGATATCGCCGATCAGCCATTCCCAGAACGGAAAGGGTTTTGTGTGCGGATTGTCGACGCGAAACAGCTTGACGCCCTGGTCCACCCAAAGCTGGACGACATCCCTGAGTTCCACCCACAGCGAAGGCAGCGCATCTCTGGTGTAGAAATCGACGTTGACGATGTCCTCGTATTTCTTCGGCGGGTTTTCGGCATATTTGATCGTGCCGTCCGGGCGCCAGTCGAACCAGCCGGGATGCTCCTTGAGCCAGGGATGATCCGGCGACGCCTGGATTGCGAGGTCGAGAGCGATCTCCAGGCCATGTCGGCCTGCCGCCTCGACCAGCCGGCGGAAATCCTCGAACTCGCCGAGCTCGGGATGGATGGCGTCATGGCCGCCGTCCTCGGAGCCGATCGCATAGGGACTTCCGGGGTCGTCCGGCCCGGCTTTCAGGCTGTTGTTGCGGCCTTTCCGATTGGTCGAGCCGATCGGATGAATCGGCGGGAAATAGAGCACGTCGAAGCCCATGTCACGGATGGTGGGCAATCTCGGGATGACGTCGTCGAAGGTGCCGTGCCGGTCCGGATCGCCGCTCTGCGAGCGCGGGAAGATCTGGTACCAGCTGGCAAAGGCAGCCTCCTTGCGTTCGGCATCGACGGCGCTTGCCGTCGAGCGAAGCCGAAACGGCCGCCTGTCCGCCTTGTTCATCAAATCGGATGTCCCGGCATCGAGCAGGACCGCCGTGCGCTCGGCATCGGATGCCCTTTCGAGATGGTCGACGAGGGCCTTTAATTCGGCGCGGAGCGCGGCACCTGCATGCATCTCGGCCGAACGGACGAGCTTTATCCCCTCCTGGAGTTCAAGCTTCAGGTCCAGCCTGGCATCGTTCTTCTTCGTCAGTTCGTAGCGAAAGATCGCAAACGGGTTCTTCCATGCCTCGACGGCAAACTCATAGCGTCCAATGCGCTCCAGCAGGAATTCAGCGCGCCAGCGGTCGTTTTCGACCAGTTGCATCTCCGTCTCGTTCCAGTCCGCCGCATCGAGCGGCCGCCAGAGCAGGACCGCTGCGATCGGGTCGTGGCCGTCGGCGAATATATCCGCTTCGACGGTGACGGTGTCGCCGACCACCCGCTTGACGGGAAAGCGCCCGCCGTCGACTTGCGGCGTGATGTTTTCGATGGCGAGCCGCGGGGATGCTGTCGCCTGCGCGACGTCGAGGATCGGCCGGGATGTGATCGGTGCCGGCGCCTTGCCCTCCACTACTAGGGTCTCCCCTGCCCGCAGCCGCAGAGCCGTGCCGTCGGCGGCGACGGGAAGAAAGCCTGAGGCTGCTTCGCGCAGTGCGGTTACCGGAGCTGGCGCACTTTTCCGAAGGTCCCTGTTGAGCAGGATAAACCGCACATTCTCGGCGCTGCGAAGGTCCTCCGCCGCCGATTGCAGCAGTGCTGAGACCGGGCCACTGGCATTGCGGATGAGCCGAAGCGATGAGGAAGGCACATGGGGGTTCTTGCCGATCTCCGTGTTCGCAAGGCGAATTTCGGAGGAGATATCGAAGGCCAGATCATGACGCAGCCCCCGCAAGCCCGTTCCGTTCCCATGGGTCGGATCGAGCGGCGTGGCTGCACCATATTCGAAGCCCATCGGAACCATCAGGCCGCCGCCGAGCGAAGCAGCAAGGCGCAGCGCCCTGACGGCGCGCCTTTCGAGGATTTCGCGGCTTTCGGTTCCGTGCGCGATCCGCCTGCCGAATGGCGGCTCCGGAAAAGCGATCTGCCAGCCGAGCGGCTTCTGGACGCGGTGTTCTTCGACGAACCATCTCTCGTCGAAATCCCACCAGGCCATCGATGAAAAACATCCGTCGAAGCCCGTATTCTTGACCGCGCTCCTCGCCCCAAAATCAGTGCCGGGCGTCCAGGCGAGGAATTGCGCGTCCGCCTTCTCGCGCACCGCCGAAATCAACGATTTGAACGCAGCCGGCGCAATGCGATCAATCCCGAGCGCCCGGTAGCCGGAGAGGCCGAGACCGACCAGCCCCCGCAGCCGTTCGGTCCATTCTTCCAACAGCCGGGATTGAGACTCAGCCGCCATCGCGCTCATCGGCTCCGTCGGATCCAATGGTGAGCGTCTCGGATCGACAGGATGAAAGCCCGCCTCGGGATCCCGGGCCTTGCCGTCGAGCATCAGGTCCATCATCAAGGCGACGCCGCTCTTGCGGGCAGCGTCCGTCAGGCGCGCCACCCCATCCTCGACTGCACTTCCGAGCGACAGTTGAGGATCGAGGCGGCCCAGATCCTGAGAAGCAAAGATGCTGCGCTCCCCGCCCCGGTCGAAGAGAGGTGCCGTCAGCACACGGTCGAACCCGGTCTCCGCCGCATGGTCGAAAACCTCGCGCCACGCATCGATACCCTGAAGAAGGAGTGGATTGACATAATAGATCCGGGGTGGGGTGCTCAACACACCCTGGTTTGGAGAGAATGACATCGGCCGCCGCTCGAGTTTGCTTTGAAGGCAAACTTCTGTTGGCGGCGGTTGTTCCACTGAAACTGCCAATTCGCGATGCGCAGACATCGTCGGCCGCACTGGCGCGGGATCGATGGGACACGTACGAAGGCGCTCGCTTCCGCCGAGAGGCCTTGAAGGTTCGTGCCGAATTTGGGTAGTCTTCCGCTTCCCGGGAGGGGGACCCATATGGCTTCTGAGGGCGCACCATTGTTTCGATCGATACTCTCAAGCGCTGCCCTGTCGGCTTGCGCGTTGTGCCTTGCCTCCTGGAGCATCGAGACCGATCGCTCCACCAAGGACACGCACGGCCTGTTCGAATTCCGCGAGGAGGCCAGGCACTTCATTTCGCACGAAAACGCCAGGGGGCATCAGCAATGGGACGTGCTGGAGCCGAACCTGAAGACGCGGGTTCCCCGATGCGCGGTCCCGCTCGAAACACGGTGGACGCCGAAGAGCTATGGCCGCTCGAAACCGAGCGTGATGGTCATATGCCCGGTCGCAGTCCCGAACACCGCGATGAGACGCTGGGATGTCCATGTTCCGGTAGAGCGCAAGCCAAATCAGACGGGAAGCCCCGCCGCCGCCCCGCACCGTTCTGAAAGATCAGGCGCCCGAACGAGACTTGATGTATCCGAATGAAATCACTGCGATTGCAATAGAGGCGAGCAGACGTGAACCCATCGGTGGAATTATGTTCATATCCCGAACTTGATGATCGAATCGTGATCGTCAGGGCGGGGGACGAGGTTGATAGCGTGTTTGTCCGGACCGAAAGGTTCAATGTGCTGATCGATACGCTCGGAACGCCCGAACAGTGCCTGACGGCGCTGGACCTGCTCGGGGAACAGATGAACGCTCGTCCGCTGATCGTCATCAATTCGCACATGGATTGGGATCATTTCTGGGGGAATGCCGCCATTGCGGGGCGCGCTCCGATTATCGCGCATGCCGCCACGCTCGACCGTTTACGCGACCCTTCCGCACGGGAAGTCCTGAGGGACAAGGCAAGCCAGGAGCCGAGGTTTCGGAACGTCGACCTCATCGGTCCCGATATTACGTTCTCCGGCTCGATGACCCTCAACGGCGGCGATCTGACGCTGGAGCTCATTCATACGCCGGGACATACGCCCGACCATGTCGCCGTATGGATTCCCGAACTTCGCATCTGCCTGGCCGTCGACGCGGTGGAATACCCCATCCCCGAAGTCTGGGGCAAAAATGCAGGCGACCTGCGCTCGATCCGTTCCTCGCTCGAGCGGATACGTGACCTGGATGCAAGACTGGTCATCCCGGCGCACGGTCGGACGCACTCTCCTTCGGCGGTGGATGGCAACCTGGCCTATTTCCAAGCTCTGGCCGATCGTGTCGGCAGTTTGAGCGAGAGCCAGCTGGCGGACCCGCAACTCGGTGGTTCAAGCGGCCTGCGGCTTGAAGACTTCGTCCCCATTCCCGACGGAATGCCTTCCGACGTGGAGGCCTTCTATCGGAACTGCCATGAGACAAACCTTGGCGCCACGGTTCAGGCCCATATCGAAAAACTGAAATTCGCATAGAGGACGTCTGGAGACCGGAAAATGAAACTGTTGGAGGGCGGACGAGCCGGGCAGATCTGGCGTGACGGCAACACCGTGATCAGGCCTTCCGGCGCATGGACGCCGACGGTGCACCGGTTTTTGCGCCATCTGAGAAGCAGAGGCTTTCCGGGAGCGCCTGACCCCATTGAAATAACCGGGAACCAGGAAGTCGTCAGTTATGTCAGCGGGCGCGTCTGCGAAGACTTGAGCGACCAGTTTGTCGGGTCGGAGCGCATGCTGCTTTCCGCAGCCAGGCTACTGCGCGAATTTCATTCGGCATCTCAAGGGTTTCTGGAATCGGATCGCGCGGTCCAGGCATGGATGCTGCCGCCGCAGGAACCGCGCGAGATCATATGCCATGGAGATTATGCGCCCTACAATGTCGCCACAGCAGGTCATGAGGCCGTCGGGATCATTGATTTCGACACCGCTCATCCCGCACCCCGCATATGGGATCTGGCCTATTCGGTTTACCGCTGGGCGCCGCTCTCCGATCCTGCCAATCCTGATGTGACCTTCGGCCTCGACGATCAACTGCAGCGGGCGGAGATTTTCTGCACGGCATATGGGGCGACGATGCAAGAACGGCTCCAACTGCCGGAGATGATCTGCCGACGGCTTCAGGCGCTCATCGATTACATTTTGCCAAGTGCGGCGGCCGGAGATGAGACATTCGCGGAGCACGTGGCTAGAGGAGACGCCTGGCTGTATCTGAGCGATATGCATTATGTTCGAAGCCATCGGAATCGGCTGCTGAAGGCCCTGTGCTGACGCACCTTCGCCAACTCGAATGTCCAGCCTGCCGCATGCCCACCCTACAGCCATTTCCTCCGGCGGAAGAAGCCGAAAAGGACAAGGCACAAGGTGGCGATGACGCCAAGCACGACGAAATAGCCATACTGGGTTTTCAGCTCCGGCATATCGCTGAAATTCATCCCGTAGATGCCGGCGATCGCTGTGGGGACGGCAAGGATCGCCGCCCAGGCGGCGAGCTTGCGGGCAATCGCCGTCTGCTCCGACTGGCCGATCATCACGCTCGCCTCGAAGGCGAAGGCCAGCACCTCGCGCAGCGCGTCGATATCTTCCTGAACGCGGCGCACGTGGTCCGTTACATCGCGAAACAGCGATTGCAGCGTCGGATCCATGCCGGGAAGATCAGTGTGCTCGTATCGCCGACAGACGTCGACAAGCGGCACCACGGCGTTGCGCAGCCGCAGCAGCCTGCGCCGCAACAGGTAAAGCCGCTCGATATCGGACTTTGTCAGCTGTTCGCGCAGCACCAGATCCTCGATATTCTCGACCTCGTCCTGCACGACCTCGATGACAGGCATGTAGTTGTCGACGATGAAATCGAGGATGGAATAGAGAATGTAGTTCTCGCCGTGGGCAAGGGCCGCCGGCGTCGCCTCGCATCGCTGCCGCACCGCCAGATAGGAGGAAGAGTCGCCGTGACGAACGGAGACGACATAACCGCGGCCGACGAACAGGTGCGTTTCGCCGAAGATGATTTCGCCGTCCTTCATGTGCGCGGTCCGGGCGACGATGAACATCGCCTCCCCGTAGATCTCCAGTTTCGGGCGCTGGTGGGGCTGCGCCGCATCCTCGATCGCCAGCGGATGGAGATTGAACTCGGCCTGGACCTGGCTCAGCAGCACTTCGTCAGGCTCGTGCAGACCGATCCACACGATCGCCTTCTCTCGGCCCCGCCATTCGCCAGCCTCCTCTATCCTGATGTCGCGAATGCGTTGCCCATGCTGGTAAACGGCGGCAGCCACGACGCCGGGCCGTTCATAGGGAGGCGATGTGGAACCGCTAGCCCCCTGCGCGGGATTACTCCCCAGATTCTTCAGCTGTTCCAAATCCTGCCGTCCTCCACTCCGCACGGATCACATGTCCGCGGCCAGCTCCTCCGCCAGTCAGGCGCTCAGCCGATCATAATGCTATTTCGTAAAACATGCATCACCGCGTCGGCGCGGGGAGCTAATCGAGTTAACATGCCGCGCGGCAGCATCATGTGTCTGTGGATATCGTCCCAATCCTGATCCAAGTAGCCGGTCAGCCAGTTGAGGGCGTAGTGTCGTTCGTAAACCACGCCCTTGTCCAAGCCGGCAGGGGGCTCTTCGCCCTTCAGCCGTGCGTTCACGGCGGCCCAATCGTAGCGGTAGATCAAGTCGGCGGCGTCGAGCAGCTCCTTCTGTGGGCGCAGCTTTGCGCGACGCATCAGCCCGTCCGTCCCCAGTTCACGAAGTGTGTTGGCAATGAATGGCACGTCGCAAATGTGGTCGGGGCGTCCAAGATCAGAGGTGATCCCGAGCGCCCATAACATGACGTGCACACCCTCGTAACGCCAGGCGAAGTTCGTCCGGTCCTGATCCGAGGGATCGGGATCGTCCATGAACGCCTGTTCCTTAGGGGTGAAAAAACTTGCCGCGTCGAACTGCCGGATGAGACCCTGGCCCATTTCGTGGTCGCCGGTCTCGCCTTTCACGGCAACGATCGCAAGCGCAATCGCCCGCTGAACGACAGCCTTTGTATTTCGGCGGGTACTCTCGCTCTCGGGCTCGATGGTCGGCAGATGATCGATGATCGGCACGCCTTCCGATTGTAGCTGGGCGATAGACCGGGCTTTGCGTGCCCCCGCCTCGTCAGCGGGTTGCGAAACGGCTGCCTGCACCGGAAGGATCAATGCGAGAAGGGCGGAAAATATGCGCTTCATCATTTTTGGCTCCTGTCATCCCTGACGCTGCATCGATAGGCATTTTCCTGCTTTAGCGGGAGCTGAGCGCGAAGGTGGCGACGGTTTTCCGGAAAATTGGTAAACGGCATTTTTACATATGGAACAGATCGTTAAATTATTTTCCTTACAAAAGTTCTCGGTCAAGCCGGTATGAAGCCGGACTGTTCGATGGGGATTTTTGATGCGTCGTCCAAACATAAAATCGAGCTTGCTGTTGATTTTCAGTGGCATAGCTCTTCTTTTCGGGCTTGTCGCTTATCTCGCGGTCGACGGTCTTCGAAAGACGAATGGCTCCACCGAAGAAATTGCGACCAACTGGCTGCCGAGCGTGCAGGCGTCGCAGGCGATCAATCTCACCATGACGAATTTGCGCTTAGCCTACCGTGATCACATCATCGCGCAGTCGGATGCGGAAAAGAAAACGCGCGAAGAGGCCATTAAAGTCGCCGAGGATACAGTTGGCAAAGCGGTGGACGCCTATCTTACGCTGGCTTCATCCGACCACGAGCGCGAACTGATCAAGACGATCAAGGAGAGCGTTGGTGGCTACATTGCCAGCAGCTCGCAGCTGCTTGTCCTTTCCCGGGCCAACAAGACCGAGGAAGCGGGGCAATATCTGGGTGGAGAGATGCGCTCTTATTCGGATAAGCTCAAGGAAGCCACGGCGGCCCTGGTCGAACTGAACGTTAGCGGCAGCAACAAGGCCGCCGAACTCAGCAAGGAGACCTTCGCCTCGATAGAATTCGATCTGTTTGCCGCGATCGGGTTTGCGGGATTGCTCGTTCTCGGCGCCGTCGTGTTCGTGCTGACGGGCATCGCCAATCCGATTACCGGCATCACCGCCTCGATGCGGCGGCTGGCCGACGGAGACACCGGTTCGGAGATCCCGTTTGCCGACCGTGCCGACGAAATCGGATCGATGGCGGGGGCGGTCGAGATCTTCCGCCAGGCCGCGATCACCAACAAGCGGATGACAATCGAAGCCGAGGAAAACCGCAACAGGGCGGAGGCCGATCGCCTCGCCGCTCAGCAGCAGGCGGAAGCCGACGCCTCGGAGCGGCTGCGCATCGCCACCTCGGGCCTCGCCGCCGGTTTGAAGCGGCTGGCAGGAGGCGATCTCGCCTTCCAGCTCAACGAGACCTTCGCACCCGACTTCGAGGCGCTGCGCCATGACTTCAACCAGTCCGTCAACCAGCTTGGCGCGACGCTGAGAGCAATTTCCGACAGCATCGGCACGATCGACGAAGGCACGCGGGAAATCTCCTCCGGAGCGAGCGATCTTGCAAAGCGCACGGAGCAGCAGGCGGCCTCGCTCGAAGAGACGGCAGCAGCACTGGAAGAGATCACGGCAAACGTGTCGAACTCCAGCAAGCGAACCGAGGAGACGCGCACGGTGGCCACGGAGGCAAATCGCAGCGCCGGGATCTCCGCGGAAGTCGTTTCTCACGCCGAAGAGGCGATGGGACGCATTGAGACCTCGTCGCAGCAGATTTCCAATATCATCAGCGTCATCGACGAAATTGCATTCCAGACCAATCTTCTCGCCCTCAATGCTGGCGTAGAAGCGGCAAGAGCCGGTGAGGCCGGCAAGGGCTTCGCCGTCGTCGCCCAGGAAGTGCGCGAACTCGCCCAGCGCTCGGCAAGTGCTGCCAAGGAAATCAAGGGCCTTATCCAGAACTCCTCGAAGGAGGTCGAAGGCGGGGTCAAGCTGGTGCGCGATACCGGCCAGGCGTTGAAGACCATCGGCGGCTTCATCACCCAGATCAATCACCATATGGATTCGATCGCCACCTCAGCGAAAGAGCAGTCCATCGGCCTCAGCGAAGTCAACGTCGCGGTCAACCGGATGGACCAGACCACGCAACAGAACGCAACCATGGTGCAACAGTCGACGGCGGCATCCGATTCGCTCGCGCAGGAGGCCCAGAAGCTTCGCGAACTCATCGCCCAGTTCAAGCTCGATGATGTGGCCTCCAGCCATTCCTCAGCCCTTCGCTCGACGGCGAGAACGATGGCGCAGCCCGCGGCTCGTGCAGCCGTGCATGCGGTTGGCGCTCGCCGCTGAAACAGGCGGCAACAGGAAATCCAACATCAAAAGGCGCCCGGCGATTGCCGGGCGCCTTTCATTAAGTCATGACGCGAAGGCCGGATTGCGCCGCGCGCCCATTCTCAACACGAAATAGATCGCCCCGCCGATGGCGACGCCGAAGAACCAGCCGTAGGTTCCCCACCAGTCCGGCAGGATGGTGGTGAAGGTCGGCAGGATCGAAGAGAAGAGCACGCCCACCGCAAATGCGATGAAGGCATTGCCGTGCCATCCGTTCTGGAACCGGAACTCGCCATTCTCATGATAGAGCGCTTCGACGTTCAGCTGGCTTCTCCGGATAAGATAGTAATCCACCATCATGATGCCGAAGATCGGCCCCATCGTCGATCCGATGAAATTGACGAAATGCGCCGCACCCGTCTCCCAGGGAGCAAACGGGTAAAGCACGAGAGCGATCAGGGCGGCGATATATCCCCCGCGTTTGAAGTTGATCTGGCGCGGGAACACATTGGCGAAGTCGAAGGCCGGCGACACGAAGTTTGCCACGACGTTGATGCCGAGCGTTGCGATCGCGAATGTCAGCGCGGCCAGTAGCGCCAGGAACCAGCTGTCGAATTTCGCCGATATCTGTTCCGGATGCAGAAGCACCTCTCCGTAGACGGTGAAGGCGGCGGTGGTCGTCACACCTGCGACAAGGCAAAACGCCAGGAGGTTGATCGGCAGCCCCCAAAGGTTGCCTTTCTTGAGCGCCTTCTCGCTCGTTGCGTAGCGCGAGAAATCGCAGAAGTTCAGGTAAAGTGCTGCGAAATAGGTGATCCAGGTGGCGGCCACGGCAGCTAGCGCTGCAATCGAACCAGGCTCACCCGGCACGCCCGCATCCTTGGTCTTTTCGATCAGCACGTCGCGCGGGATTTCGGACCCGAAGGAGAAGGTGCCGGACTTGACGACCAGATAGACCGCAAGGACCAGCATCATGATCCAGACGGCCGGACCCGCCCAATCCTGGAACTTGCGAACCGTTTCCATCCCACGCTGAATGATCAGCAGCTGCAGCGCCCAGACGATGACGTAGCAGATGACCTCGAGGGTCGAGTGACCGAGGAAGTGGCTGTTCTGGTGAAAGGCAAGCAGGCTGTCGTTGCGGATCAGCAAGGCAACGATGGCGCCGGATGCGGCGGCGGTCTGGGCCCCGTACCAGAAGCAGGCGACCACCGCCCGGACAAGTGCCGGCACGTTCGCCCCGAACGTGCCGAAGGAGGCGCGCGCCAGAACCGGAAAGGGTACGCCGGTGCGCACGCCGGCATTGCCGACCAGGCTCATCAGAATGAAGATGACCAGCGATCCAATGCCGATGGCGATGACGAAATTGACGAAGCTGCCGCACAGCAGGAACAAGCTCGCCGCCAGATAGTAGCCCCACAGGCTGTGGACGTCTGATGTCCAGACGTTAAAGATGCTGAATGCACCCCATTTACGCTCCTCGGCGGGTGCAAGATCCTCGTTGTATAACGAGGGAGACGGATTTCGTACGCTCATGAATGCCCTCCCCTATCCTTGAGGCCAAATCGACCACAGGCGGAAGTCTGCTCTTCATTTGTGCAGATGACAATTTAATAGTCACTTTATACACATCTCTTGACGATGCCTCAGGATTAGCCATGCGCGCCCGCCCGAGACACCAGATCTCATCATTGCGAGCCGACGACACGTCCGGCCAGGCGAAACGGACTTGCGACTGCGGCGCCGGCGGCATCGAAGACATAGGCGCCAACATCGCCGGCGGTCGACCGCCTTCCGCTTTCGAAGGAGGCAAGCTGCGCGCCGAACTTGGCGAGCGATGCGTAGCGGTCATGCCCCAGCCCGTCGGATGCCTGGATCGACGTGATGTCGATGACCCGAAGCCTTTCCTTCAAGGCAGCCTCCTTGATGACGGGATCGTCGATATCGAGGCGTCCGACACGCGCCCGCTCTCCCGCTATGAAGCTCGAGGCCACCAGCGCCCGGTCGTCCTTCGAAACGAGAAGAGATATCGGGATCGGCATCCGCCCGATATCCTTCAGCTGGGACCGGAAAACATCGACGTCGATGTCAGGGGCGGCGAGAATCACCGCCAGTTTGCCGATGACGTCGTCGCGATGCTGCAGTTTGAGCTGGCGCACCGTCTCCATGACCAGGAATCCGCCCATGCTGTGCCCGAAAAGGATGATGCGTTTCACCTTTCCGGAAGTCGAGAGCGAGGTGACAAGCGAGTCGAGGTCGCTGCGCGAGGAAAGGGCCGCATCGCGGTCGGCGACATAGCCGGCGACGGCCGCCGCCGAAGGCCACGAAAACAGGATCGGAGAGCCTGGAATATTGGCGTCCGCGGCGATCTGCGCGGTGCGAAACAACGCCTCCTGATAGCTATAGTTGTAGCCGTGGACAAAGATGCCGACGGTGCCGTCGGACTGCGTGGAGCGGAGCGCCTCCTCTAGGAAGGCGTCCTTTGCAAGCTGCTTGCGCCTGATAACGGCAAATTGGCGTTCGGGATCCGGTCTCGAGTTCGGATAGGTGATCGCGGTGTCCTTCCGGCCGGGAGGGACCGAAAACGCATATTGCTCGTAGGTGAGATTGTCAGCCCAGGCGCTCCCGAACCCGCCGCGTGCGGTGTCGAGGCTCCTGTTCGTCGCAGCGAGCACGTTCACCCGGCTTGGGGCGGCTTCTTCGGAGTGAAGCGATGCGTTCAGATGAGCTGGGAGATGAACGGGCTGATGGACCGGGTTCAACACATCGGGCGACGGTCTTGTGGCGCAACCAGCAAGCATCGCCAGGCCGATTGCGACCAGCATCGCCTTGGCCCTCATCGGAAACCTGTCCAAACGCTGTTCCGTCATCGAACTCTCTCCTCGGAGACCAGGACATGCAGCGGCCGCCGCGGCGGCCACACGCGATGGACGTAAAAGCCCATGCTCATGCCTTTGCCGCGGCTTCGGCCTGAACACCTTCATCCCTCGGAATCCTGAACCACGCGACATAGAGCGCAGGCAGGAACAGCAGGGTGAGCGCGGTTCCGACGACGATACCGCCCATCATGGCGTAGGCCATCGGCCCCCAGAAGATCTCGCGCGAGATCGGGATCAGCGCCAGCGTGGCTGCCGCGGCCGTCAGCATGATCGGTCGCATGCGGTGTTCGGTTGCCTCGATGACCGCCTGCCAGGGCGCCATTCCTTCACTGCGCAGATGTTCGATCTGGACGACCAGAATGACGGAGTTGCGGATCAGGATGCCGATCAGCGCCAGCACGCCGAGGATCGCGACGAAGCCCATGGGAGCATTGCTCAGCAAAAGTGCTGCGACCACGCCGATCAGGGCCGTCGGCGCGACGGCGAACACCAGGAAGAGGCGGCTGAAGCTTTGCAGCTGGATCATCAGGATCGTCGCCATCGCAAACAGCATCAGCGGAGCGACCGCCACGATCGGCCCCTGTGAGTCGGCGCTGGATTCGACCGCCCCGCCGACTTCTACCTTGTATCCCACGGGAAGGTTTTTCTGAAATTCTTCCACCTTGGGCTTGAGTTGGTCGACGATCGTGGCCGGTTGCGTTGGACCGACGACGGCCGCCTTGACAGTTATGGTGGGTTGCCTGTCGCGACGCCAGATCGTCGGCTGCTCGAGTTCGTAGCGGAAATTCGCCACGGCGGAGAGAGGCACGACCTTGCCGTTGGAGGTGGAGAGCTGCAGGTTCTCAAGCGTCTGGATGGAGTCGCGCTCGGATGCCCTGGCGCGGCCGATGACGTTGACCAGGTAGATGTCGTCTCGAACCTGGGTGGCCGTCGAGCCTTCGACGATGCCGTTAAGGGCGGTAGCAATGTCCTCGGAGGAGACGCCGAGCTGGCGCGCCTTGTCCTGCAGGACATCGACCTTCACCACGCGGGACGGCTCGTTCCAGTCCAGGACCATGTTTGCCAGAAGCGGGTGCGATCCCATGACGCCGGCAAACTGCTGCGAGAGGTCGCGGACCTTTTGAACATCGGGGCCGGTGATCCGGTACTGGACCGGCTTGCCTACCGGCGGACCGATGTCGAGAAGCTTCACGAAGGCGTCGGTGCCAGGGAAGGTCTTTGTCAGATAGTCCTGCAGTTCCGCCCGCACCTTGTCGCGCACGTCGAGCCCTTTGGTGACGATGATCGTCTGTCCGAACGACACGTCGGGCGTCTGTACGTCGAAGGACAGAATGAAGCGTGGCGCGCCCTGGCCGACATAGGTCGTCCAATGATCGATATCCTTGTTGTCGGCCAGCATCTCCTTTTCGAATCTCGCCATCTGCCTGTTGGTTTCGGCGATCGAACTGTTGTGGGGGAGGTTCCAGTCGATGACCAGCTCGGTCCTGTCCGAGCTCGGAAAGAACTGCTGCTGCACCAGCCCCATGCCGCCAATCGAAAGCGCGAAAACGCCAACCGTCAGAATGATGGTGACCCAGCGCCAGCGCATCGCCAGCCCCAGAAGCCAAGAGAAGACCGAGGCGAAGCGGCCCTTCTTTTCGTGATGCGATTTCATCGTCTTCGGCAGGATCGTGACGCCGAGAAGCGGCGTGAACAGCACCGCCACCACCCAGGAGACGATCAGCGAAACTGCGATGACCACGAAAAGCGTGAAGGTGAATTCACCGGCGGCGCTGTTGTTGAGACCAACCGGAATGAAGCCCGCAACGGTGACGAGCGTTCCCGTCAGCATCGGAAAGGCGGTCGACGTATAAACGTGGGTGGCGGCCTTCCTGAGATCGTCGCCCGCCTCCAGGCGGGCCACCATCATCTCGACGGCGATCATGGCGTCGTCGACAAGCAGCCCGAGCGCAATGATGAGCGCGCCGAGCGAGATGCGCTGAAGCGAAATGCCGGAATATTCCATCACCACGAAGGTGATCGCCAGGACGAGCGGAATGGAGATAGCCACCACCATGCCGGCGCGAAGACCAAGGCTGATGAAGCTGATGATCAGCACGATGACGATCGCTTCGAAGAGCGCGCGGGTAAATCCGGACACCGCTTCGTCGACAACGGCCGGCTGATCGGAAACGCGGTGGACATCCACGCCGATCGGAAGGTCAGCGACGACACGTTTCATCTGCGCGTCGAGCCCCTCGCCGAACTCCAGAAGATTGGCGCCCTGCTTCATGCCGATCGCAAGCCCGATCGCCGGCTGGCCGTTGAAGCGGAACAGCGCCGACGGCGGATCCACGTAGCCGCGTTTGATCGTGGCGACATCGCTCAGCGGAAAGAAGCGGTCGTTGATCCGAAGATTGATCGATCTCAGGCTGTCCTCGGACGTGAACTGTCCACTCACCCGCAAGGCGATGCGCTCCGGCCCGGCGTCAACGAAGCCGGACTGCGTGRCGGCATTCTGCGCCTGCAGGGTCTGGATGACCGACTGCTGGTCGATCCCGAGCGCTGCGATCTGGCGTGTGGAGAATTCGAGATAGATCGCCTCGTCCTGGGCGCCGATCACATCGACCTTGCCGACGTTGGGCACGGTCAGAACCTTAGAACGGGCGTCTTCCACGAGATCGCGAAGCTGGCGCTGGGTAAGGCCGTCGCTGGTGAAGGCGTAGATGTTTCCGAAGACGTCGCCGAAGCGATCGTTGAAGAAAGGACCGACGACCCCGGTGGGGAAATCGCCCTTGATGTCGGCGATCATGTTGCGGATGCGCAGCCAGGTCGGCGCGACATCCTTGGCCTTGGTCGTTGGCAACAGCTCGACGAAGACTGTCGTCTGGCCGGCAACGGTCTCGCTCTTGGTGTAGTCAAGCGATTCCAGTTCCTGGAGCTTCTTCTCGATCCTGTCGGTCACCTGCCGCGTCACCTCTTCGGCGGAGGCGCCGGGCCACTGGGCGGTGATCACCATCGTCTTGATCGTGAAGTTCGGGTCTTCCTCGCGGCCGAGCTTCACGTAGGAGAAGGCGCCTGCGAGAATGAAGACGATCATGAAGTACCAGACGAGCGAACGGTGTTCGAGCGCCCAGTCGGAAAGATTGAAGGACTTCACTGGCTGATCTCCTGGTCGATCCTGATGGCCTGGCCATCTTCGAGTTTATGCACGCCTGCCACGACCACCCTTTCTCCGGGGGCGAGCCCTTCGCTGACGCGGACCGTGCCGCCGTCTTCGACGTCACCGTCGATCTTGACGCGGCGAAGTGATACCTTCCTGGCCGGCGCATCGACGATCCAGACGCTCGGGCCGTCGCTGCCGACAAGGATTGCGGAGGAAGGCAGGACGATCTGCGGATCGGCTGCAATGGTTGCCGAGGCTGATATGACGGAGCCCAGCCGGAAGGTGGCGGGGGGATCGCTCAGTGCGATCTTGGTCCTGCTCGTGCGGGTGGACGTCTCCGCCTCTGGTGCT
Source organism: Rhizobium sp. 01N447_2 (assembly GCF_056399245.1). Taxonomy (NCBI): domain Bacteria; kingdom Pseudomonadati; phylum Pseudomonadota; class Alphaproteobacteria; order Hyphomicrobiales; family Rhizobiaceae; genus Rhizobium; species Rhizobium sp. 01N447_2. Next base: position 1,931 of record NZ_JBFTQY010000105.1, on the reverse strand, counting down.
ATTTCACGCACGATCCCGGACGTGCGGATGGTCGGATCGAGCTGCAGCGTCACCTCGAAGGGCGCGCCGATCTTCAGTTTCTGGGCGGCTGCCTGGGGCACGTCGACCACGGCATCGCGCTTGTCCGGCCGTGCGATAGTGACGACCGTCTGGCCGGCCGACACCACCTGTCCGACCTCGGCCGAGGTCGCCGTCACCACCCCGTCGAATTCCGCCCGAAGCTGCGCGTAGCCGAGTTGCTCCGTGGCCTTGTCGAGATTGGCCTGTGCCTTGGCGACGGCGGCGGCCGCCGTCCGCCTTGCCTGTTCGGCCTCTTCGAGCGAGGCTTCGGTGCCTGAGCGCGACTCCAGCAACGCGCGCTGGCGCTGCTCTGTGGTCACCGCGTTCCTGAGCTGGGCGTCGCTGTTCTCCACGTCAGACTGCGCGTTGCGCACGGCAAGCTCCAGCGCCAGCGGATCGATGGCGGCAACGACATCATCCTTCTTGACGAGATCGCCGACATTGACGTTGCGGGCGATCATCCGCCCGAGAATCCGGAAGCCGAGTTCGGTCTCGATCGTCGGTTCGATCGTGCCGGTCAGGCTCAAGCTCGAAGACGACGTTTGCTTGACTGTCATCGACAGCACGGGACGGGGCGCTTCCTCCTTGCTTTCCTCCTGCGGCGTGCAGGAGGAGATCAGGGCCGTACCCATCATCAGTGCGACTATCTTGGGACGAATAATCACTTGGAAGCTTCCTTGACATAAGACACGATTTCACCCGGCCTGAGGAACTTGGTTCCGTCGGCCACCACGACCTCTCCTTCCGACACGCCTGACTTGACGATGAAGCTGCCGGTCTCGTAGCCGGAGACATCCACCGCCCTTGCCGAAACCGCAGACGATGCTGGATCGACAATCCATACGGCCGGCTTGCCGTCCTTGGATGTCATGGCGGACCAGGGAAGCTGGATGACGTCCTGCGAGACATAATCGAATCTTCCGACGACGGGAGCGCCGAGGGGGATCGGAGCGTCGCTCGATATCGCGACCTTGACCTTGATGGTTCCGGTGGAGGAATCGATCGTCGGCGAAATCTCGCGAACCTTCGCCGCGATCTTCTGCGAGGGGTTCGACAGAAGGGCCACGGTCCCGTCGCCGTCGATCGGCCGCAGGAACGCGCTTTCGACCACTTCAAAGACGGCATCCCGGTCGCCGTCATGGGCAAGCGTGAAGACGACCTGGGCGGCCTGCGCCACCTGCCCGACCTCGGCATTGCGGGCGGTGATCATCCCGTCGGCGTCCGCCTTCAGCTCTGTGTAGGACAGAGTATCCTGAGCGGTTTCCAACAGCGCCTGCGCCGACTTCGTCGATGCCTGCGCGGTCAGAAGCGCCTCCTGCGCCTGGTCGAGTGCCGCACGCGTCGTCACCTGCGTTCGAAAGAGGCTCTGCTGGCGGTCGTATGCGAGCTGCGCCTGGGTTTGCTGCGCCTCAGCCGACTGAAGATTGGCAGCTGCCACATCCAGCTCGGCCTTCTGCTCTTCAGGATCGATCCGCGCGAGGAGCTGCCCCGCCTTCACGGACTGTCCGACTTCCACCAGCCGCTCGATGATCTTGCCGCTGACGCGGAAGGACAGATCGGTCTGCACACGGGCGCGGACTTCGCCGGTGACCGCGCCACCTTGGACCAGCGGCTCAGGCTTGGCGACGACGACGCCGACCTGCCGTGCGGTTGGCTCAGTCGGCCCGCGCTCATCGCTGCATGATCCGAGACCGACGGCGCATGCGATCGCTGTGGCGACCAGAATGGTTCTCATAGTTGACCTCTTGCTCTCAACGGCAGCTGCTATATAATTGACTGACGTATTAGTCAATGAAACTTTGCGCCGCAGGGACGAGGGCGTGCGCAACAAGGGAGGCGAGGCAAATGGCAGCTCAGAAGAAGATCACGCG
>NZ_JBFTQY010000104.1:0-17713 GCF_056399245.1 Rhizobium sp. 01N447_2 | reverse complement strand
AGGTGATAGAGGAAGGAGCCGCCGCCGGTCTTCATGCCGAGCGGCCAGCCGAAGGAGTGCTGCACCAGGCCCGGCCGATGGTTCTCCGGCTTGACCTGCCAGAGCTCCTTGATGCCGATGCCGAATTTCTGCGGTTCGCAGTCTTTCTGCAGATTGAACTTGGCGATCAGCTGCTTGGCGAGCGAGCCGCGCACGCCTTCGMCGATCAGCACATATTTGCCGAGCAGTTCCATGCCGCGGGTATAGTTCGAGCCGGGCTCGCCGTTCTTCTCGATGCCCATGTCGCCGGTGGCGACACCGATCACCGCACCCTCGTCATTGTAAAGCACTTCGGTTGCGGCAAAGCCCGGATAGATCTCGACGCCGAGTTCYTCGGCCTTGGTCGCCAGCCAGCGACAGAGGAGCCCGAGCGAGACGATATAGTTGCCGTGATTGTTCATCAGGGGCGGCATCAGCACATTCGGCAGGCGAACGGAGCCGGCGGGGCCGAGCAGCAGGAAGTGATCGGCGCTGACCTTGGTCTTGAAGGGATGATCGGCCTCGTCGCGCCAGCCGGGCAGCAGCCGGTCGATGCCGATCGGATCGACGACGGCGCCCGAGAGGATATGCGCGCCGACTTCCGCGCCCTTCTCCAGCACGACGACGGACAGTTCCGGATTGACCTGCTTCAACCGGATCGCCGCCGCAAGACCAGCCGGGCCTGCGCCCACGATCACAACGTCGAATTCCATGCTCTCGCGTTCGGGCAGCTCAGTCGTCTCGGTCATGCTGACAAATCTCGATGTTTGAATGAAATGGGAGATCAACGGGTTGGCCGAGCCGGCTCGTACCTGTAGTCGTAGAACCCACGTTGTGCCTTGCGACCGAGCCAGCCCGCTTCGACATATTTGACCAGCAGCGGGCACGGACGGTATTTGCTGTCGGCCAGCCCCTCGTGAAGGACCTGCATGATGGAAAGGCATGTGTCCAAACCGATGAAGTCGGCCAGTTCAAGTGGCCCCATGGGATGGTTGGCGCCGAGCTTCATGCCGGTGTCGATAGCTTCTACGTTTCCGACACCCTCATACAGGGTGTAGATCGCTTCGTTGATCATCGGGATAAGGACGCGGTTTACGATGAACGCCGGGAAATCCTCGGAGACGGTGACAGTTTTGCCGATGGATTCGGCAAAATCCTTGGCTATGGCGAACGTCTCCTGATCCGTTCCGATGCCGCGAACCAGCTCTACCAGCTTCATAATGGGTACGGGATTCATGAAGTGTATCCCTATAAAACGATTGGGCCTGTCGGTCGACGCGGCGAGCCGCGTTATGGAGAGCGACGATGTGTTCGTCGCCAAGATCGCGTCGGGCTTCAGGACGGTGCACACGTCCGTAAAGACCTTCCTCTTGATGCCTTCATTCTCGCTCACTGCTTCGATGACCAGATCGGCGCTCGCAAGATCCGCGAGGGAGAACGCCCCCTTTATTCGGGAGATCGCCTTTTCAGCCGCTTCGCCCTGCATCTTGCCTGTTTCCGCCTGGCGTCCGAAATATCCGGCGCTCGCCTCGATGCTCGCGCGAATTCGACTTTTGTCGAGATCGTAAACCAGTGCCTCATACCCGTGTTTCGCCACGACTTGCGCGATCCCAGTGCCCATCTGGCCGGCGCCAATGACGGCGACGTTAGAAACCTTATTCTTTATAGGCATAGTGCCTCTCGTTGATCCGGAGGTTGAAGGACGGTCCGCGCCGAATAGATTGGGTGCATCAGAAGAACGCCTGGAGGCCCGTCTGGGCACGCCCAAGGATCAGGGCATGGACGTCGTGGGTCCCTTCATAAGTATTGACCGTCTCCAAGTTCTGCGCGTGGCGCATGACATGATATTCGATCTGAATGCCGTTGCCGCCGTGCATATCCCGGGCTTGCCGCGCTATTTCAAGCGCCTTTCCGCAGTTGTTGCGCTTGACGATCGAGACCATTTCCGGGGCCATCTTGTGCTCATCCATCAGGCGGCCAACGCGAAGCGAGGCCTGCAGTCCGAGCGTGATTTCGGTCATCATATCGGCGAGCTTCTTTTGATACAGCTGCATCCCTGCAAGCGGCTTCCCGAACTGTTTGCGGTCCAGACCGTATTGACGAGCGCGGAACCAGCAATCCTCCGCAGCGCCCATGGCGCCCCAGGAGATGCCGTAACGGGCGCGGTTGAGACAGCCGAACGGTCCCTTGAGGCCGGAAACGCCGGGCAGAAGCGCATCCTCGGTGACTTCGACACCGTCCATCACGATTTCGCCCGTGATCGAGGCACGCAGGGAAAGCTTGCCGCCAATTTTCGGAGCCGAAAGGCCCCTCATGCTCTTTTCGAGAACAAAGCCGCGTATTTCGTGGTTGTGAGCCTCAGATTTTGCCCAGACGACGAAGACATCCGCAATCGGCGAGTTGGAGATCCACGTCTTCGAGCCGCGCAATCGGTAGCCGCCCTCGATTTTCTCGGCACGGGTTTTCATACCGCCGGGATCCGAGCCCGCGTCGGGCTCGGTCAGGCCGAAACAGCCGATCAGTTCCCCCGAAACGAGGCCCGGCAGATACTTCTTCTTCTGCTCGTCGGAGCCGTAGGCGAAGATCGGATAGATGACCAGCGAGGACTGCACGCTCATCATCGAACGATATCCGGAGTCGATACGCTCCACCTCGCGAGCGACCAGACCATAGGCAACGTAAGATGCGTTCGCGGCCCCGTACTCTTCAGGCAGCGTCACCCCAAGAAGGCCCGTCCGCCCCATCAACCTGAACAGCTCCGGGTCGGTCGCTTCTTCGAGATAGGCGTCCTGGACGCGCGGCAAGAGTTCGGATTCTGCGAAAGCCGCAGCGGACTCGCGGATCATCCGTTCATCTTCGGTCAGCTGGTCGTCGAGCAGAAAGGGGTCGTTCCAAGAAAAGGCCAAGATCGTCGTCCTCCCGTTGAGGTTTTTGGCAGTTCGAATTTCACGGAATTAAAGCCGTTTTTTCACGATTGAGAAAGCGAGGTTTACTCATCGGCCCATGAGCTATAGTAATAGCTGATGGCAAACCTCTCGCGAAGGCTCCTTCCCTCCACCTCGGCTCTCGCAGCGTTCGATTCCGTCGCGCGGCTGGGCACCTTCTCTGCGGCAGCACAGGAGCTTTCCCTGACGCAGGGAGCGATCAGTCGGCAGATCGCGACGCTGGAAGAACAACTCGGCGTTTTACTGTTCGAGCGTACCAGCCGTGGCGTCAATCTCACGGAGGCGGGCACAGACTATTCCAGGGCTATTGCCAGCGCTTTGGCGGAAATCCGTTCCGCTTCACTGCAGGCCATGACCAAACAACATAGCGATCAACTCAATCTTGCCATCTTGCCGACATTTGGCACCCGCTGGCTGATGCCACGCATTCCGCGATTTGTCGCCAGACACCCCGAGATCACGTTGAATTTCGCCACGCGCATAGGCGTGTTCGATTTCGACCGCGACGACATAGATATGGCGATTCATATCGGCCAGCCCGATTGGCCCGGTGCGGAAAGCATATTTCTTATGGAAGAGATGGTAGCGCCGATCGCGTCCCCGTCCTTTCTCAGTTCCCATCCCATCGCGAGGGCCGAAGATCTGCTTCGCCTGCCGCTGCTGCAGATGGCGTCCCGTCCTGGGGCCTGGAGCCATTTTTTTGAAAGCCTCCAAGTCAACGGCACCCCATCGCAGGCCATGCGGTTCGAACAGTTCAGCAACGTGGCCCAGGCCTGCATTGCCGGACTGGGGCTCGCGTTGATGCCGCTTTTCCTCATCGACTCCGAGCTCGCAAATGGTCAGCTCGTTCAAGCCTTTCCACATCAGGTCAAAAGCACCAGCGCCTATTATGCGGTCGCGCCACTGAGCAGGAAGGACTTCCGTCCTGTCGTGGCGTTCCGCGCATGGCTGCTGGAAGAGGTCGCGCGCTACCAGGAAGGCGGATCGGCAGGTAGCGGCGGTTGATGAAGCCACACCTGAGACACCTTCGATAATCTGGAACATCGTCAGAGGCGTCGTCGCTCGTTCGGCTTCTCGCTCCTGTTCGTTTGCGCGTGTTACTTGACTCCTCGGTTAAATCCTGCCAGTTTGTGCTAACGTTAGCACAAGGAATGCGCATTTGCACCTTCAATTACGCAAAGCAAGCATGCAGGGGAAACGCCTCACGGCCAGCAGGGCTCTGGTGAAGGACGTTCGGCTGCTCGGCCGCCTGCTGTGCGAGGCTATCGAAGCAAGCGACGGCAAGGAGGCCCGTGAGATCGTGGAACAGGTCCGCACTCTCTCGGTTGCCGGCCATAGAAAGGCCGGACGGCACCTGAACGACAAGCTCGCCCTCTTTTGTGCAGAAATGCCTCCCCGGACCCTCAAGCGCGTGATCCGCGCATTCAGCCAGTTCTCTCAACTCGTGAACATTGCCGAAGACGCACACCAAGCCAGGATGCAGCGCTTCAGCATCGTCGATCATGAACCCGCCATGCCGGGAACAATTGCCAGATCGCTTTCCGTTCTGGCTGCGGCCGGGGTCAAGGCAGAAGATATCCGCAAACTGCTTCTTGAAGCGGTCGTCTCGCCCGTCTTCACAGCGCACCCAACCGAGGTTCGGCGCAAGAGCGTTATCGAAATCGAGCAGGAGCTTGCACGATGCCTGACTGAGCTCGACCAAGCCGGCCTGATTGAGCAGGAGATAGGTCGGCATAAGGAGGATTTGGAAAGGGCGACGACGACGCTTTGGCAAACGAACAGCCTTCGGGGGCGGCGGCTTCAGGTTGTAGATGAAATCCTCAATGGCTTGTCCTATTACGACAGCACCATTTTCCGGGTGATCCCGGAGGTGTACGAGATTCTCGAAAATCAGCTTCGAGACTCACCCTGGAGTTTCGGCGAGGACGCGGCCGCCATTCCTGCGCATGGGCTCCTGGATCGGTGGCGACCGGGATGGCAATCCCTATGTCAACGGAGAAACCCTGAGGGAGGCGCTCCGGTTGCAGAGTGAGAGAGTTTTCTCGTTCTATCTCGGCGAGCTGCATAGCCTCGGCGCCGAACTTTCCTTGGATGACCGGTATGTGAAAGTCTCGCAGGAGCTTCAGCGCCTCGCGGCCGACTCCCCCGACAGATCGGAGCGGCGCCGACACGAGCCATATCGCCTGGCAATCTCAGGCATGTATGCGCGCCTGACGGCCACGGCACGTAAGTTCGGCAGCACGGAACTGGTTCGCGAACCTGTGGCGGCGGCCCCTTCCTACCTGTGCCCTGCCGAATTCGCCAAAGACCTGGCGACGATCAGCAAATCCCTGACAGCCAATGGCGCAGAAAAGATCGCCACCGGAAAACTGCGCAGGCTCCAACGCGCCGTAGACGTCTTCGGTTTTCACCTTGTCAGTCTGGATTTGAGACAGAATTCCGAGGTTCATCAACGGGTTGTTCATGAGCTTTTCGAGAACGTGCGGCCTGGCACACGTTACGAGGCGTTAGCCGAGAGTGACAAGATCCGCTTGCTCACCGAGGAACTACGGTCTGCCCAGCTGCTGATGACACCGCTCAGGACTTATTCGGCCGAAACGGTGTCGGAGCTTTCCGTGCTGCGTGAAGCTGCCGAAGCCCATAAGCACTATGGCCGCGTCAGCATCCCCAATTACATCATTTCGAAGGCCGGAAGCCCTTGCGACCTTCTGGAGGTCATGGTCCTGTTCCGTGAGGCGGGGCTGTTCCGGCCCAATGAGCCCGAAGCGGCGTCAATCAACATCATACCGCTTTTCGAAACGATCTCGGATCTTCGAAGGTCGCATGACGTGATGCAAACAGTTTTGGCCGTCGAAGCCTATCGGACATATGTGGAAGCGCTCGGCGGCAAACAGGAAATTATGCTCGGCTATTCGGACAGCAACAAGGATGGCGGTTATCTGACTTCGGGGTGGGAACTGTATAAGGCAGAAACGTCCTTCATCCAACTCTTTGAGCGTGAAGGCGTTCGCCTCAGCTTGTTTCACGGTCGCGGCGGCTCCGTGGGCCGCGGTGGCGGCCCAAGCTATGAAGCCATCACCGCCCTGCCCCCTGGCGCGGTTGCCGGATCGATCCGGCTGACGGAGCAAGGTGAAGTCATTGCGGCGAAATATTCCAATCCGGCACTAGGTCGTCGGAATCTCGAACTTCTGATCGCCGCGACGCTGGAAGCGTCCTTGCTGCCTTCCGACGCACAAGAGCCGGATCCCGAATATCTTGGCGCCATGGAGGAACTGTCCGACCTGGCCTTTGGCGCCTATCGCCGTTTGGTTTACGAGACCGAGGGATTTGAACGATTCTTCTGGGAAGCAACGATCATCGGCGAAATCGCAAAACTGAACATTGGCAGCCGCCCAGCCTCACGCAGCTCGTCGCGTCGCATCGAAGACCTGCGTGCGATACCCTGGGTGTTCGGCTGGTCGCAGAGCCGCATGATGTTGCCAGGTTGGTTTGGATTCGGTTCGGCCGTGCGACAATGGCTGGCCGAACACCCCGACGGATTGCAAATTCTTCAGGGAATGCACCGGGACTGGCCTTTCTTCCAGACACTGATTGCGAACATGGAGATGGTGTTGGCCAAGACCAACATGGCGATCGCGGCGCGGTATGTGGGCCTCACCCCTGATGCATTCACCCATGAGAAAATTTTCGCACGCATAAAAGACGAATGGGAAGCGACGACAGCTGCGCTATTTTCCATAACGGATCAGACCTCGCTGCTCGAAAACAATCCGGCACTCAAGCAGTCGATCCATCATCGCTTTCCCTGCCTCGATCCGCTTAACCACATGCAGATCGACCTTCTTCGCCGCCACCGTACCGGAGAAGGCGATCAGGACACTGAAGAGGCGCTGCATCTGACCATCAATGGAATTGCAGCAGGGCTACGAAACAGCGGGTAACGAGCGCCAATGCGGATGGCGTAGGGCTATTTTTCTTGACCTTGACAAAGATGGTGCGCTAACGTTCGCACAAACTGGGAGGAAATTCATGACACGGACCGTGCTGTTGACGGACTACGCCTGGCCGGATGACAAAGTGGAGCGGGAGGTAATCGAGCAAGCCGGGTTCACCCTCGTCAGCGGTCCGGCCGAGCCGTCTCCACCTGCTGAGATCGACGCTTTGGCTGCAAAGCATCAGCCGGACGCGATTCTGACCTGCTGGGCTCAAGTCAGCGAGACGGCAATTGCTGCGTCTCCCAACCTCAAGATCGTCGCTCGCCTCGGAGTTGGCCTCGACAATATTGCAGTCGATGCAGCGACGGAGCGGGGGATATGGGTCACGAATGTTCCCGATTACTGCGTTGCAGAAGTGTCTGACCACGCCGTGGGTTTTGCGATTGCCTGGGCCCGCGGCCTGATCCACTTCGATCGCGAAGTTCGCGGCGGGCGCTGGGACCCGGCTTCGGCAAATCTCCGCCGGCTTTCGGAGCTGGCCTGCGGCATCGTTGGCTTTGGCCGCATCGGTCGTGCAACGGCAGCAAAAATGCAGGCGCTCGGATGCCGGGTGCTAGCCTACGATCCCCATGCCTCGAATATTCCTGCGGATGTGGAGTTGGCCGACTTCGATACGCTTCTGGCCAGGAGCGATATCGTCATCGTCCATGCGCCGCTCGCGCCGGCGACGCGTCATCTGATCAACAGGGACGCCATCTCGAAGATGCGTCGCGGAAGCCTGCTGATCAATGTCAGCCGAGGCGGCGTTGTCGATACTGCCGCCGTGATCGAAGGCTTGGACTCCGGCATTCTGAGCGGCGTCGGCCTCGACGTCCTCGAGGATGAACCACGCGTTCCACCGGAGCTGATCACTCATCCCGGCGCGATGATCACTCCGCACGTCGCCTTCTCCTCGGATGCTTCGCTGATCGAGCTGCGTCGCCGGGCGGCGGAGGAGGTCGTCAGGGTTCTCTGCGGAGAGAAGCCTGAACAACCCCGCAACAGCCCCCGCCGCTAATGCCGCAAGGACACTGGGTTCATGTCTGTAGATGAGATGACGATTTTCGATGAGTTCTTGCTGAAGAGCGGTTTGAGGGGCGCTTCCGAGGAGGCGATCTACAAGCCACTGACGGGTGGTGTTTCTTCGGATATCTACCGTGTGGAGCTTCCCGGCCGGTTGATCTGTGTGAAACGCGCACTTGCCAAGCTCAAGGTATCCGCCGATTGGCAGGCGCCGGTGTCGAGAAATGTATACGAATGGAACTGGATTTCCTTCGTGGCGCAGCACTTCCCTTCTGCCGTCCCGAAGCCTCTCGCACACGACGCGTCGTCTGGCGTCTTCGCAATGGAGTTTCTTCCCGGCGATCAGTATCCGCTGTGGAAGACCGACCTGCTCCACGGAAGCGTTGACCGAAAAGCGGCAGAACTAACGGGCCGGCGGATTGGACAGATCCATTCCGTCAGTGCCCGTATATCGGGGTTGCCGGAAAAGTTCGATTCCGGATCGAACTTCTATGCGCTTCGGCTCGAGCCATATCTGGTGGCGACCGCCGCCAAACATCCCTTCGTCAGCGATCGCCTCGCAGAGCTGGTTCAGCGCACGGCCGAAACAAAGCTGGCGCTTGTCCACGGCGACGTCAGCCCGAAGAACATTCTGCTGGGCAAGAACGGCCCTGTGTTCCTGGATGCCGAATGCGCCTGGTTTGGTGACCCGGCTTTCGACCTCGCCTTCTGCCTCAACCATCTCTTGTTGAAGAAGATTGTTGTTGGAAAGGTCGCATCTGAGCTCGCATCGTCATTCGCGGCGTTGACGGCGGCCTACCTGGATCAGGTCGATTGGGAGGATCGGGACGCTCTCGAGGCTCGGGCCGCAAGCTTGCTGCCCGCTCTCTTCCTCGCCCGGGTCGACGGCAAATCGCCCGTCGAATACATAACCGACGAATGCCAGCGCGAAACGGTCCGCAAAGCCGCCATCCCGCTGATCGCATCACCTCGGCAAAAGCTGGCTGACGTAGCGCAGGCCTGGTTTCCATGACGGAACCCCACTCCTCAGGCAGCGGCATTTTTCTTTGCCGCTGCGCCGATAACCGCGCGGCCCTTGTGGAGTGGTCAGAAGAGCGAAAGAACGACTTTCGGGCGAGAATTCCCACCACCATGACAAACCCGACATGACACTCGCGACGCGGCGMTCACGCGTCAAATCGGGCGGTCGAGCAGCATACGCCGCTGAGGTTTCGCCTGTCAGCTGAGGCTTCGCCCGGGAAAATACCGGGCTCATCGGGAAAGCGGTGCATTCATTAAAAGAGAGTATAAAAAGCCATCGCGCTGGTCTCGCGATGGCGGATAAAGACTTTACATCTGCCTCGGCTCAGAACCGAGCGACCCAGCTTTCGAAAGCAACCAGGAAGCTCTCGATGAACTTCTGGGTTCCTTCATTGAGGAACACCCCGTGATCGCCCACTAATTTGTCGGCCGTGCTCAGGTAAACTTCAGGCTGGGGCATGGCCGGCACGTTGATGTTGGTCAGGATAACCCTGAGCTGAAGTGCCGCTGCTGCGCCGCCAATGAGACCGGGAGAAGCTCCAGTCACCGCACCGGGCTTGTGATCCCACACGCTTTTTCCGAACGGGCGAGAACCGACTTCGATCGCGTTCTTCAATGCCGCGGGTACGGATCTATTGTATTCAGGCGTCACGAAGATTGCGCCATCGCAAGCCTTGATGCGCTCACGGAAGGATGTCCATTCCGTCGGCGGCGTCTCCGTCTCCAAGTCCTGGTTATAGAGCGGAAGGTCGCCGATCGGTACGATTTCCAGGTTCAGTCCGTCGGGCGCCACTTTCTGCATCGCGCGGGCGAACTTCAGGTTGATCGAAGCCTGACGAAGGCTTCCGACAAGGACCGCGATATCTTTCTTGGACATGTTCTCTCTTCTCGCGTGAGGGACGCGCCGGCGATAGCCGGCGCCGATGATTGTTATTGATAAGAGGCAGGGACCGGAGGAATGACCACATAGTTGCTGAAGCCGCCATCGCGTTCGCCAATGCCTGATATGGCTTCGTTCACCCGCTCAAGCGGATAGATCTTGTGCTCGAGATACGACAGGTCGAGCACACCGGTGCGGACCATGTCTGCCATTTCCTGCCCCTGCGCAGCGCTGAACCAGTTCGAGCCGATGAGCTGAACTTGCTCGTCCATCAGCCACTTCACGTCGACCGGAACATCTTCTGCGACGCCGCCAACGACAACCACGCGGCCGCCCCGACGAACTCCGCGCATGGAGTCGACCACGGTCGCGGCGGGGGCTCTTGCACCCAGCGCACTGATAACGAAGTCCACTCCCTCGCCGCCGGTTTGGGCCTTCGCCCATTCTCCGGTCGAGCCTTCGCCGAGCACGATGGTGTCGATGCGGTCAGGAGCGATGGCTTTTACGCGGTCCAGCAATTCCCTGCTTCTGYCGGTGCCCAGAATTTTGGAGATCCCCATCGCAAGACCGAGCTTGGTTGCCGCGACGCCAAGCGTACCGGTGATCCCGTCGATGAGGCAGGCCTGGCCAGGTCCAGCCTGTGCATTCTTCAGGGCGCCGTAGGATGTACCGAGGTAACCGAAGCGGCCGGCCTGCTCGAAACTGAGGTTATCCGGCAGGCACACGAGCGAGTATTCCGGGGCGGTCATGAACTGGCTGAAGCCGCCGTACGGATAAAGATCAAAGATTCTTTGACCATCGCGGCTGGTGCTGAAGTACCCATTCAAGGTGTAGTAGCGGCATTGGCTGCGGTTGCCTGACCGGCACGCCTTGCAAGAACCGCAGGATCTGAGAGGGCTTACATAGACACGGTCGCCAATTTTGACATTGGTGACCGCCTCGCCGACTTCGGCGACGACCCCGGCTGGGTCCAAGCCAAACACTGCCGGAAACTTCGGCAGTGGCTGGTGGGGGAACCAGGTTGGCCAATTATTGATGACGTTGGCCATGTTGGGCACGATACCGCAGGCCCTGACCTGCACCAGGACGTCGTTGGGCCGGGGCGTGGGAACCGGAATCTCGTCCAGCGACATCGGCTGATGCAGAGCATGCAGCCGAGCGGCGATCATAGTCTTAACCATTAACTCCTCCATAGGGACATCGGTCGGACCGTGCCCGACCGAATGCATTTTTTGCAGTTTCAGACAGGTGCGCGGCACAGTGCCGAGCGGCATTCGTCAGGGGACCAGAAACTCCTTCCCAGCCGGTCGGAAATCCGCAGGCCAGACAGTCACCCAATCCTTTCCTTGAACTTGCTTGAGTTTCGTCGATTGCTTCCCGGCATTGAACTTGCCGTCGAAAGTCCTTGGCCCGACGACCGTCTCGACGCTATTCGAGCGCAACCACGCAGCCATCGCGGCGTCGTCCAATTTCCCTGCCCCTTCTGCTGCCGCTGCAAGGATTTGCCACGCAGCATATTCGACCGCAGCCTGATACTCCGTACGCGGATAGGGGAAACCCGCCGCCTTCGCCTTGCTGTCATAAGCGCTTACGAATTCCTGGGCGCCGTGATATCTGAGGAACGGCTCGTGCTCTTCAAACCAGGTCAGCGATGTCAAGCCGTTCGCTTTGGGGTGAGCTGCGGTCGGGCCGGGTGCCGGGAACAGATAGAATTGGTTCCTGGGCTGGTAATCGATCCGGCCCATTGCATCGAGAAGCTGCACTGCCTCCATGCCGATCGCACCGGACCACAGCAGGTCCGGATCAGCCGCTTTGATGCGGTTCGCGATTGCGCCGAAGTCCTTGGTTCCGAACTCGTATTCAAGGTCCAGCACGTTCTCGATGCCACGCTTCTCAGCAACTTGCTGGCCGCCCTTGGCGATCGTCAGGGCCGACGGGAATTTGCTCGTGACGAAGGCGATCGTCTTGGGAGGGGTCGGCAGGCTCGCATAGGCATCGAGAACAACCTCGGTATCCGCCGATTGCGGCTCGGCACCGATCGGAAGAGATGGGAACTGCAGCGGATACGGCGCGAGACTCGGGTCCCCGAGGCTGCTCTGAACCAGCATCTTCTTAAACCGAGCGGCAACGCCCATTGCTGCGATGATCGAAGACGTGCCATAGGGCCCCATCAGGAGATCGACCTTATCGGCGGTCACCAGGCGCTCATAGAGCGTTCGGGCATTGGCGGGCAGCGATTGGTCGTCGAGAAGGACGAACTCCACCTTTCGTCCGAGAATACCGCCTTTGGCGTTGATCTGTTCGACGAACACCTCTGCGGCAAGCTTGTGGATTGCGCCTACGCCCGCAAGCGGGCCCGTTAACGGCAGCGTTCCGCCGACGCGGATCGGCCCTTCTTGGGCAAAAACCCTCGGCATCGAGCTGAAAGCTGCTACCGCGGCTGCAGACCCGAGGAATGTTCGTCTATTCAGTATAATGGAATTCGCACTCATCTCATCCTCCCAGATGCTTCCGGCATGTCATCATCAGTTTCTGCCGCCGGCGGCAGGTCTCAGCTCTTTGCCAGCCCCTCTGCGTAGCGTTCCAGCGTCATGGGGTTCGGCATTTTCTCGGGGTGCTCCAGCGGTACTCCCGTAAATTCGCTGGCCTCGAAGAACCACTTCGAGACGGCCGGCATTCCCCAATGGACATTGGTGCTAAGGGCTGCCGCGTCCCAACGAATGGGCTCCAATTCCGCGTCTATCGTGGTGTAGTGATTGTTGAAGAACTCCACCCGGTGTCCATCGGGATCGCGCAGGTAGACGAACAGGACTCCGGAAGGGCCATGGCGTCCGGGTCCGCGTTCAACRCTGTCCCCATAGCCATAACGGCTGGCAAAATCGCATACGGCGAAGATGTCGCTGCTTTCGCGAACCGTATAAGCAAAATGATGCAACTGCGGGCCGATGCCCGGCACCAACGCCAGATCGAGGCAGACACCCTTGCGATACATGAAGTTCGCAATGAGATTGTCGCCGGCCGCGATATATTCCGAAGTCCGGAAACCGAGTTCGCCGTAGAACGCGCTTAGACCCAACGGATCGGCGACCATGATCTGGCAATGATCGAGCCCCTGGGCTCGGGCGCCACGATGTTCATGCACCTCGAGGAACTTACGGGGATGGACACTCATACTGGAGCAAAGCTCGATGCGAGCACCCGACGGGTCGCTGACGAGCAGGGTCCGCCCTTGATTTCGAACTTCGACCCATTCCGCCGGAAGCCCCTTCTCATCAAAGAAGAACTTGGCCTTGTCGAGGTCCTCCTCCAGAAACACCCGGTAACCGATCCGCCTGCACGTCGGCTTCCCGCCGGCAGGTGCGAGCACGAGACTGTGATGGCAGGCCTCGGACAATCCGCGAAGGTATGAAACACCGTCCGCGAATTCTGTTTCAATCAGGCCGCCGACATTGAGATAGAAATCTCGGCTACGCTCCACATCATTGACTTCCAGCACGACGTGGCTGAAGCGCGTGATGTTGAAGGGAGGTTTCAAGTTAACAGCCGGAAGCATGTCATCCTCATCTATTTTTTGCTAACGTTAGCATAAAAGAGCCGGCACTTTTGTCAACGCCTGTTATTGAGCGAGACCCGCAACCGGCCCATCCAAAATCTAACCTACAGCAGCAACCGCGGCTGGCTTTTCAGCCAAGTCTAGCGCCGACCAGCCAGCGAACGAAGCCTCTTTTCCAAGCGCCTCCTCGATACGGAGAACCTCGTTCCACTTGGCCATCCGCTCGGAGCGTGAGAATGATCCGACCTTGAGCTGCCTGGCATCCCAGCCGACCGACAGATGGGCGATCGTCACATCTTCCGTCTCACCGGATCTGGCCGAAACAATTGTCCGAAAGCCCGCTTTCTTGGCAACGGAGAGCGCGTCGAACGTCTCTGTGATCGTGCCCGCTTGGTTCGGCTTGATCAGAACCGCATTGGCGCTTTTATCCTTGATCGCTTCGGTTACCCGCGCCGCGTTTGTCACGAAGAAGTCGTCGCCGATGATTTGGCATTTGGAGCCGTATCGAGCGGTAAACTCCTTGAATCCATCCGGATCGTCCTCAGCAAGCGGATCCTCGATAGAGACGATAGGATAGGCCTTCAACCAGCCGCCAAGCATGTCGATCATCTCGGCCGTATCGAGCTGCCGATCTTCCAATGCCAGCGAATACTTACCCTCACGACCGAATTCGGAGGCCGCAATGTCGAGCGATATGACGACTTCGCCGCCGGGCTTCAGACCGGCGGCCTCGATCGAACGCACCAAGGCATCGAGAGCTTCTTCATTGCTGGTGAAGGCAGGCCAATAGCCTCCCTCGTCCGCCACGCCCTGGAGCTTTCCGGCACGTTTCATAATGTCGCCTGCCGCGCGGTAGACTTCAGCGGTCCACTCCAGAGCCTCCGCGAAAGTCGAGGCAGCAGGGCACATGACCATGAAATCCTGGACGTCTACCCGGCGTGCTGCATGCGCTCCGCCTCCAAAAATCTGGATTTCCGGCAGTGGCATCGTAATCCCCCTGTCGGAGCCCGCGAGATACCGCCAGATCGGTTGGCCGGCCGCAGCGGCTGCCGCGTGAAGCAACGCCATCGATGTTGCCACCGATGCATTTCCACCCAGTCTGCTCCGGTTCGGAGTGCCATCCAGCTCGATGATGGCGTGGTCCAGCTCGGCTTGATCATTGGCATTCCGGCCAACCAGCAATCTGGCGATTTCTCCGTTGACGGCAGTCAGGGCCTTGTTGATCCCCAGGCCGGCAAAGGCGCTGCCGCCGTCACGAAGGTCGAGCGCCTCGCCAGTGCCGGTCGATGCACCAGCGGGTGCAATGGCCCGGCCGGTCGCACCGGAGGCCAGCTCGATCTCTACCTCAACGGTGGGCCTGCCACGGGAATCCCAGACGCGACGGCCCTGCACTTTTCGGATTTCGGTGTTGGTCATGTTCAGTTGGTCCACAAGGTCAGATTGAAATTGGATCATTAGGCCTCACAGGCCGTCATCATAATCCGTCATATCGGGGGTCCGTGCGCCAACCAGCACCACGGCGATGGTTGCCGGTTTGTCGCTCTTGTTTCGCCACGCGTGACGCGTTCCGTTCTGTACGAAGGCGTCGAACTGGCGCAAACAGGTCTCATTGCCACCGTCGAGTTCCATCCAGATCTCGCCGTCGAGAACAATTCCATAGTCGACGGTGGGCGTTTGATGTTTGCCATCCGGCTCGAAGCGTTCGGCCAAGCCTGGACTGACCGCCAGATTTTCCGCGAGAGCGGCCGGCCCATCAAAATCCGGAGCCATAAAAACAGCATCTGGTGGGAACGTTAGCACTAGAAAGCGCGTTTCGCCGGGCTCCGGAACGAAGCTTGCGACCAGCGGAGTTGGATCGGTTCCATTGAATGGAATGGCCGTGGACGCCGAAGTCGACCAGATCATCCGCGACACCAATCCAGGGACCGTCCTGAATATGTCCGTGCGGGGAACGGCGCCGTCCTGAGCGAACCTGGCAGCACCCTGACTGCCGTGTTCCGTCACGACGCGCCGAAGATGTACGGGAACTCTCCCGCTCGAATTTTCAGATTCCAAGATACGCCTCCCTGATGCTTGGATCATTGATGAGAACCTCCGGCGCTCCGGAGGCCGTCACGCGGCCTTGCTCGATCACGTAGGCCTGATGGGCAATTTCCAGCGCCTTGTTCACGTTCTGCTCGACGAGCAGCACCGCTACGCCTCGCTCATTGATCATCTGGATGATTTTGAACATTTCCCCGACGATCAAAGGCGACAGCCCGAGCGACGGCTCGTCCATGAGCAAGACGCGCGGCTTGGCCATCAGGCCACGGCCGATCGCAACCATTTGCTGCTGCCCACCCGACAAGGAGCCCGCCAACGAATCCTGGCGCTCTTTCAGAACAGGGAAAAGCTGAAACACCTCAGCGAGCGTGGCGTCGCGCTCCGCACGAGCGACCGAGCGGTACGCACCGAGCAACAGATTGTCGAGGACCGTCATCGCCGTGAAGAGACGGCGCCCTTCCGGAACCACTGCTATGCCGTAATCGCAGACCCGATGGCTCGGCACCTTGGAAACGTCGTTACCCTCGATAACGATCTTTCCTTTGTGCGGGCGGAGAATTCCGGCGATGGCATTAACCAGCGTGCTCTTCCCTGCCCCGTTCGGACCGACGACCGAAACGATCTCGCCTGGCTTTACACTGATAGACAGGTCCCACAGAGCAATCGCATCTCCGTAGCCGACCTCGATCTTATCGACCTCAAGCAGCATGACTGGCCCCCAAATATACGCTGACCACAGCCGGATCTCTCATCGTTTCGCTTGGATGCCCAAGCGCCAGAACTTTACCCTGATCCAGCACAGCGACACGGTCCGCCAAAGCGACAACCGCCCGCATGAGGTGTTCAACGAAGATGATCGTCGTACCGCCAGCCTTGATCCGCTTGATCATTTCAACCGCGTGGTCGACCTCGGCTGGATTCAAGCCACAGAGCACCTCATCGAGCAGGAGCAGACGCGGTTTTGCGGCCAGCGCTCTCGCGAATTCGACAAACTTTCGGTCATGCAGGTTCAATGCTGCGGGGAGCACGCCGGCCTTCTCAGCCAGGCCGGTAAAGGCGAGCGCCTCCCTGGTAACCGCGTCGACCGCAGCCGCGCCCATGTCATCTGCGCTACCAAATTTCGCGCAGAACTGAACGTTTTCGAGGACTGTCAGATTATCGAACAAGCGCGGAATCTGGTACGTCCGCGCCACGCCCTGCTGCGCGATCAGATGTGGTGACCGACCGGAAATCTCCTTGCCTTCCAGTGTGATCGTACCGGAGGTCATGGCGTAGTGGCCGCTGATCATGTTGATCAGTGTGGACTTGCCGGAGCCATTCGGGCCAACCAGAGCCAGGATTTCACCGCGCCAAACGTCCAGCGTCACGCCGGTCAAGGCGCGGATACCGCCGAAGGATTTGGTGACATTCTCGCATTTGAGAAGCACCGGACCGGAACCTGCTGCAGCTAGAGGCGCGAGCTGAGTCACGGCCTGAGCAGCCGTCTCCGATGCGCCAATTCCGCCGCGCCTGTCGGCAAACCTGCGAATAAGGCTAGGAACGATGCCGGACGGCAGCAGGAGGATTACAACTATCAGCGCAAGAGCGACGCCCGCACGGCCGAATTCCGCATGAGCGCCGCTGACGATAGCGCTCTGCAACACGGTGATGATGACCGCGCCGATCGCAGGCCCCGCCCAATGGCGAGCACCGCCAAGAATGCTCATGAGCACGACATAGAGAGGAACGGTCACCGCGAAGGTCTCGCCAACCGTGACGTAGCCCACATATACGGCGTGGATCGCACCCATCCCGCCTGCAAGTGCCGACGATATAGCAAACGAAATGAGCTTATAGCGAAATGTCGGAACGCCTTTCACCTCTGCGACGTCTTCATCGTCGTGGATTGCGAGCAAGCCCTGACCGAATTTGCTGTGAAAGATGAAGTACGATGTCGCCAGCGCAGCAAGAGCCGCGATAAGCCCGAACATGTAGAGGGAACCGGACGCCGTCACACCGATCATCGGGATTTCGATTCCCGAGAGGAATACGCCTGTGCCCGAGTCCAGCGGGGTGTTTGACACAATGGCCGCGACAACGAATGTCACGGACAGCGTCAGCAGTGCGAAGAACTCGCCACGCAGAGCTCCGGAGCGAAAGACAACCAAGCCGATCAGGACGGCGATCGCAGCCGCCAGCAGTGCTGCAGCAGGTATCGTCGCGACGAAAGGCCACGACAACTGCGTCGCCAGCGTGGCGGTTGTGTAGACGCCAATCC
>NZ_JBFTQY010000103.1:0-18474 GCF_056399245.1 Rhizobium sp. 01N447_2 | reverse complement strand
GAGCGTGGCCAGATTCTGTGCAAGCCGGGTTCGGTCAAGCCGCACAAGAAGTTCATGGCAGAAGCCTACATCCTGACGAAGGAAGAGGGTGGCCGTCATACGCCGTTCTTCACCAACTACCGTCCGCAGTTCTACTTCCGCACGACCGACGTGACGGGCATCGTAACGCTGCCGGAAGGCACGGAGATGGTGATGCCAGGCGACAACGTCACGGTATCGGTCGAGCTGATCGTTCCGATCGCGATGGAAGAAAAGCTGCGCTTCGCCATCCGCGAAGGCGGCCGCACCGTCGGCGCCGGTATCGTCGCCTCGATCGTCGAGTAACTTTCCAGTTATCCGCAATTATGAAGACCCCGCTGGAAACAGCGGGGTTTTTCATTTTCATGGCTTCCTGTAGGTTTAACAGGTGTTGTAAAAATATCGTTAAATTGGCCTGTCACAGTATTTTGTTCATCTCACGTTCAGAAACAGGTTTGTGATTGGACCATTGTAGTCCAGACTCCTTCTTGCAAAGAGGAGAGCCCGGATGATTCCAAAGGCCACATTCGCTGCGACGATATTCGCGATGTATGTTTTCACGATGTTTTTCATCGCTGCAATTCCGCAAGAAGTTGTTCAGTCTGCCGGAGTGCAGATTGGCGAGGTAAGTGTCGTCAAGTGACGACCTTTGCCGAGCATCGCAGGGTTCTGCGATGATCGGAAATGATCGGCCAGGTGCTCCCGGATAGGATGCTCCTGGCGACGCGGGGGTGAACCCTTGCATGACGCTCGCTTGCTCTTCGCGCGGAAGCGTCTATCTATGCCTCCGATTTCATGACGCGGAGGATATTCCATGAAGAGACGTATTCTGTTCACGGGCGGTTCGGGCAAGGCAGGTCGCCATGCTGTGCCATGGCTCGTCAATGCCGGCTACGAGGTTCACAACCTCGATCTCGTTCCGCTGGATAGCCCCGGCGTCACCAATCTCATCGCCGACATCACCGATAGCGGTCAGGTGTTCAATGCGCTCTCGATGCATCGCGATTTTCCCGATCTCGATGCGGGCAGGGGCGTGCAGCCCTTCGACGCCGTCGTGCATTTCGCCGCCATCCCGCGCATCCTGATCAAGCCCGACAACGAAACCTTCCGCATCAACACGATGGGCACCTATAATGTCATCGAGGCGGCGGTGAAGCTCGGCATCCGGAAGATTATCGTCGCATCGAGCGAGACGACTTATGGCGTCTGCTTTGCCGAAGGCCATCGCGATTTCCACCAGTTTCCGCTGGAGGAGGATTACGACGTCAATCCGATGGATTCCTACGGCCTTTCGAAGGTGGTCAACGAAAAGACGGCGCGCGCCTTTGCCGAACGTTCGGGCTTCGACATCTATGCGCTGCGCATCGGCAACGTCATCGAGCCTGACGAATACGAGAAGTTCCCGACCTATTTCGCCCATCCCGAGATGCGCAAGCGCATCGCCTGGAGCTATATCGACGCCCGCGACCTCGGGCAGATCTGCCATCTCTGCATCGAGAAGGACGGTCTCGGCTATCAGGTCTTCAATGCCGCCAACGACACCGTCTCGGCCAATATGCCATCGACGGAGCTTGCGAAGCGATTCTTTCCGAACGTGCCCTTCACCCGCGAGATCGGCGAATATGAGGGCCTGCTCTCCAACCGCAAGATCCGCGAGGTGCTGGGCTTTAAGGAAGAGCACGATTGGCGCAAGTACGTGAAAGTCTGAACGGATCGTGGTTATGCGATTGAATTGAAAGGCCGATCGTTCGCATATCAGGAGAATGGCTTTGAAAATCGAAAATCGTGCTTGCCAATCCCGTGTCGTCGTCTTAAAGGGAGCGCCATGCTTTTCAGCAGCGATTTGCGGGCCTTGGCTCAGGCGCTGAATGATCGGTATGAAGGGGTATAGCTCAGTTGGTAGAGCGGCGGTCTCCAAAACCGCAGGTCGTAGGTTCGAGCCCTACTGCCCCTGCCATTTTCCTGGATGCGGGACAGCGCGCACATGCTCGCGGCATTTCCGGCCGGGGATTGATTGGTGGTAAGTAATTTCGTTAAACTTCGGTTTCCCTCTTGTGTATTCGGAAATCGGTGTTTATTTAGGGTTCAACAGACACGCGGTGCGTGGGGCTGATAGTTTCAGCTTTACGCGCCGTAATTGCGTGGGCAGTCGATGGCATCCAAATCCAATCCGTTTGCGTTTCTGCAGCAGGTTCGCTCCGAGACGTCCAAAGTTACATGGCCGTCGCGCCGCGAGACCATGATCTCGACGGTCATGGTGCTGGTGATGGTGGTTTTCGCCGCGCTGTTTTTCTTTGCCGCTGACCAGCTGATCGGCTGGGCTCTGAGCTTCGTGCTGAATACCGGCAACTGATACGGGTGGAGATAAAAATGGCGGCACGTTGGTACATCGTCCACGCGTATTCCAATTTTGAAAAGAAGGTGGCTGAAGACATCGAGAACAAGGCTCGCCAGAAGGGGCTTGAGCACCTGTTCGAGAAGATCCTCGTGCCGACTGAAAAGGTGGTGGAAGTGCGTCGCGGCCGCAAGGTCGATTCCGAGCGCAAGTTTTTCCCGGGCTATGTCATGGTTCGTGCCAATCTGACGGACGAAGCCTATCACCTGATCAAGAATACGCCGAAGGTCACAGGTTTCCTCGGCTCCGACAATAAGCCCGTTCCGATTCCGGATTATGAAGCCGAGCGCATTCTCGGCCAGGTCCAGGAAGGTGTCGAGCGGCCGAAGGCCTCCATTACCTTCGAGATCGGCGAGCAGGTCCGCGTTTCCGACGGCCCGTTCGCTTCGTTCAACGGCACGGTTCAGGATGTGGACGAAGAACGTTCGCGCCTGAAGGTGGAAGTGTCGATCTTCGGCCGCGCAACGCCGGTCGAGCTGGAATACGCTCAGGTCGAGAAGGTCTGATTGCAGAAACTGGAGGCTGGCCCTTGTGGCCTGTTTCCTGCGGGCTTTGTCCGCACCCGCGTGGAAGGTGAGGGGTCTTAGCCGGACCCTAACGATCCGCACCACGCAACCGCAGCCGCCGGAGAGATCCGGCATCACGGGCCGGGCAACCGGCCGTTCATGAAAGGCAGAGAGATATGGCTAAGAAAGTTGCAGGCCAGCTCAAGCTTCAGGTCAAGGCAGGATCGGCAAACCCGTCCCCGCCGATTGGTCCGGCGCTTGGTCAGCGTGGCATTAACATCATGGAATTCTGCAAGGCGTTCAATGCCGCCACGCAGGAAATGGAAAAGGGCATGCCGATCCCGGTCGTCATCACCTATTACCAGGACAAGTCCTTCACCTTCGCGATGAAGCAGCCGCCGGTCAGCTACTGGCTGAAGAAGGAAGCGAAGATCACGTCCGGTTCCAAGACGCCCGGCAAGGGCGCCAAGGCCGGCTCCCTCACCAAGGCTCAGATCAAGTCGATCGCAGAAGCCAAGATGAAGGATCTGAACGCAGCGGATATCGAAGGTGCAATGGCGATGATCGAGGGCTCCGCCCGCGCCATGGGCCTGGAAGTGGTGGGTTAAGATCATGGCTGGTAAGCGCACGCAGAAGATCAACGAAGGTGTTGATCCCACCAAGCTCTACGCTCTGACCCTGGCCATCGGCATGGTCAAGGAACGGGCTGTTGCCAAGTTCGACGAAACCATCGAAGTCTCGATGAACCTCGGCGTCGACCCGCGCCATGCGGACCAGATGGTCCGCGGCGTCGTCAACCTGCCGAACGGCACGGGCCGTACGGTTCGTGTTGCCGTCTTCGCTCGTGGCGCCAAGGCTGACGAAGCCAAGGCCGCTGGTGCCGATATCGTCGGTGCCGAAGAGCTCGTCGAAATCGTCCAGGGCGGCAAGATCGAATTCGATCGCTGCATTGCCACCCCCGACATGATGCCGCTCGTCGGCCGTCTCGGTAAGGTTCTCGGCCCCCGCGGCATGATGCCGAACCCGAAGGTCGGCACCGTTACGATGGATGTCGCTGGAGCTGTCAAGGCTTCCAAGGGTGGCGCTGTCGAGTTCCGCGTCGAGAAGGCTGGCATTGTTCATGCCGGTATTGGCAAGGCCTCTTTCGAAGCCAAGGCCCTGGAAGAAAACATCCGCGCCTTTGCTGACGCCGTCATCAAGGCGAAGCCGGCTGGCGCCAAGGGTAACTACGTCAAGCGCGTAGCGATTTCCTCGACCATGGGTCCGGGCGTCAAGATCGAGCCCGGCTCGGTCACCGGAGCGCCGACCGCATAAATTTATGCCGGGCTTTAAGTCCGGTGACTGAATTTCCGGCCTCGCAGGGGCCGGAATATTCCGGAGAAATCCGGAATCCTGTCCGAGATTGCAGGTGGTTTTCCCTTAATCACTGTGCCTGCATGAGACGGGTAAGACCCGAATTGCATGAAGTTCGCTTCTAGGAACTCGGTTCGAGCCTTGGATGCCTTGTGCCTCTTTAGCCTTGATTGGCGCGAGAGCGCGGGGGGACAGGATCCTCAAGCGTCGCTTGGGATCTCGCATGATCCCAGGAGGCAAAAGGCAACCGGCGGGCCCATTTTCGGTCCCGCCAACTGGAGATAGGCAGTGGAAAGAGCGGAAAAACGCGAATTCGTCACGGAACTGAACGAAGTCTTCAAGGCTTCGGGCTCAGTTGTCGTGGCCCACTATGCTGGTGCCACAGTCGCGCAGATGAACGATTTTCGTTCGAAGATGCGCGCAGCTGGCGGCACCGTCAAAGTCGCGAAGAACCGCCTGGCCAAGATTGCCCTTCAGGGTACGGAAGCGGAAGGGATGTCCGATCTCTTCAAGGGTCAGACGCTGATTGCATACAGCACCGATCCGATCACCGCTCCGAAGGTCGTCATGGATTTCGCCAAGACCAATGACAAGATCATTGTTCTGGGCGGCGCCATGGGAACAACCACGCTCAACGCCGATGCAGTCAAGTCGCTTGCGACCCTGCCTTCGCTCGATGAGTTGCGTGCGAAGCTGCTGGGCATGATCCAGACACCGGCTACCCGCATCGCTGGGGTTGTTGCAGCACCGGCAAGCCAGCTTGCCCGCGTGTTTGCGGCCTACGCCAAGAAGGACGAAGCCGCGTAAGGCGGTTTTTCGCTGTTTATAATCAACCGGTTCGAACCGAACAAAAGGAACTAGTAAAATGGCTGATCTCGCAAAGATCGTTGACGACCTCTCCTCGCTGACCGTTCTGGAAGCTGCAGAACTGTCGAAGCTTCTCGAAGAAAAGTGGGGCGTTTCCGCTGCTGCTCCGGTAGCTGTTGCTGCCGTTGGTGGCGGTGCTGCTGCTGCTGTCGTTGAAGAAGAAAAGACCGAATTCGACGTCATCCTCGTCGAAGCTGGTGCCAACAAGATCAACGTCATCAAGGAAGTCCGCGCCATCACCGGTCTCGGCCTCAAGGAAGCCAAGGACCTCGTCGAAGCTGCTCCGAAGGCTGTCAAGGAAGGCGTCAACAAGGCTGAAGCCGCTGACATCAAGAAGAAGCTTGAAGACGCTGGCGCCAAGGCCGACGTCAAGTAATCCTAAACTGCTTTTGGGAGGCAGTATTTCTACTGCCTCCCATTTGCCGTTTTTCTGAACGAATTACCCAAAAGCCGCGTCGAAACGGCTTTTGGGTAATGGGTTCTTCAAAAGGATGGTCTCCCACCGAGGGCAGCACAGCAATCCGAGCTGAGCGTTTTCCGGGGTCGGACGAGATTGAACTACTCATTGATTGACGGGATCGACTGGCCATCGGTTCCCGTCCGTTGCAGGCCCGGGTGCAAGATTTTGAAGGAGCGACGATGGCTCAGACCCTTTCGTTCAACGGTCGCAGGCGCGTACGCAAGTTTTTTGGTAAGATCCCCGAAGTCGCAGAAATGCCGAACCTCATCGAGGTTCAGAAGGCGTCCTACGACCAGTTTCTGATGGTTGAAGAGCCGAAGGGCGGCCGGCCCGATGAGGGTCTTCAGGCCGTCTTCAAGTCGGTTTTCCCGATCACCGATTTCTCCGGCGCATCGATGCTGGAATTCGTGTCCTACGAGTTCGAACTGCCGAAGTTCGACGTTGACGAATGCCGTCAGCGCGACCTGACCTATGCGGCGCCGCTGAAGGTGACGCTGCGCCTCATCGTGTTCGATATCGACGAGGATACCGGCGCGAAGTCGATCAAGGACATCAAGGAACAGTCCGTCTACATGGGCGACATGCCGCTCATGACCAACAACGGCACGTTCATCGTCAACGGCACCGAGCGCGTCATCGTCTCCCAGATGCACCGTTCGCCGGGCGTCTTCTTCGACCACGACAAGGGCAAGAGCCATTCGTCCGGCAAGCTGCTCTTTGCTGCGCGCGTCATCCCCTATCGCGGTTCCTGGCTCGATATCGAATTCGACGCCAAGGACATCGTCTACGCCCGTATCGACCGCCGCCGCAAGATCCCTGTGACGTCGCTGCTGATGGCGCTCGGCATGGACGGCGAGGAAATCCTCGACACCTTCTACACGAAGTCGCTCTACAAGCGCGACGGCGAAGGCTGGCGCATTCCCTTCAAGCCGGAAACGTTGAAGGGTGCCAAGGCGATCACCGAGATGGTCGACGCCGATACCGGCGAAGTCGTCGTGGAAGCCGGCAAGAAGCTGACCCCGCGCCTGCTGCGCCAGCTCTCCGACAAGGGCCTGAAGGCACTCAAGGCCGCCGACGACGATCTTTACGGCAACTACCTTGCCGGCGACATCGTCAACTACTCGACGGGTGAGATCTACCTCGAGGCCGGCGACGAAATCGACGAGAAGACGCTTGGCATCATCCTGGCGAACGGCTTCGACGAGATCCCGGTTCTTGGCATCGACCACATCAATGTCGGCGCCTATATCCGCAACACGCTGACAGCCGACAAGAACGAGAACCGTCAGGACGCTCTGTTCGACATCTACCGCGTCATGCGTCCGGGTGAACCGCCGACGATGGAATCGGCCGAAGCCATGTTCAACTCGCTATTCTTCGATGCGGAGCGTTACGACCTCTCCGCCGTCGGCCGCGTCAAGATGAACATGCGCCTCGACCTGACCGTCGAAGACACGGTCCGCATCCTGCGCAAGGACGACATCCTAGCCGTGGTCAGGATGCTGGTCGAACTGCGCGACGGCAAGGGCGAGATCGACGACATCGACAACCTCGGCAACCGCCGCGTCCGTTCGGTCGGCGAGCTGATGGAAAACCAGTACCGTCTCGGCCTGCTGCGCATGGAGCGCGCGATCAAGGAACGTATGTCCTCGATCGAGATCGACACGGTCATGCCGCAGGATCTGATCAACGCCAAGCCGGCCGCCGCCGCCGTTCGCGAATTCTTCGGTTCCTCGCAGCTCTCGCAGTTCATGGACCAGGTCAATCCGCTCTCGGAAATCACCCACAAGCGCCGTCTTTCGGCTCTTGGCCCGGGCGGTCTGACCCGTGAGCGCGCCGGCTTCGAAGTCCGCGACGTGCATCCGACCCACTATGGCCGCATCTGCCCGATCGAAACGCCGGAAGGCCCGAACATCGGTCTCATCAACTCGCTTGCGACCTTTGCCCGCGTCAACAAATACGGCTTCATCGAAAGCCCGTACCGCCGAATCGTCGACGGCAAGGTGACGAGCGACGTGCTCTACCTCTCCGCCATGGAAGAGGCGAAGTACTACGTCGCCCAGGCCAACGCCGAGATGAACGCTGACGGTTCCTTTGTCGACGAATTCGTCGTCTGCCGTCATGCCGGTGAAGTTATGCTCGCCCCGCGCGACAGCATGAACTTGATGGACGTCTCGCCGAAGCAGGTCGTTTCGGTCGCAGCCGCACTCATCCCGTTCCTGGAAAACGACGACGCCAACCGCGCGCTCATGGGCTCGAACATGCAGCGTCAGGCAGTGCCGCTGCTGCGTGCCGAAGCTCCGTTCGTCGGTACCGGCATGGAGCCGGTCGTCGCCCGTGACTCTGGCGCTGCCATCGGCGCCCGCCGCGGCGGCGTGGTCGACCAGGTCGACGCGACGCGTATCGTTATCCGCGCCACTGAAGACCTCGAAGCCGGCAAGTCCGGCGTCGATATCTACCGCCTGCAGAAGTTCCAGCGTTCGAACCAGAACACCTGCGTCAACCAGCGCCCGCTGGTCACCGTCGGTGACGAGGTCAACCGCGGCGACATCCTCGCCGACGGCCCGTCGACCGATCTCGGCGACCTGGCGCTCGGCCGCAACGCACTCGTCGCGTTCATGCCCTGGAACGGCTATAACTACGAAGACTCGATCCTGCTCTCCGAGCGTATCGTTGCCGACGACGTGTTCACCTCCATCCACATCGAGGAATTCGAAGTGATGGCGCGCGACACCAAGCTTGGTCCTGAGGAAATCACCCGCGATATTCCGAACGTTTCGGAAGAAGCGCTGAAGAACCTCGACGAAGCCGGCATCGTCTATATCGGCGCCGAAGTTCAGCCGGGCGATATCCTCGTCGGCAAGATCACGCCGAAGGGCGAAAGCCCGATGACGCCGGAAGAAAAGCTTCTGCGCGCCATCTTCGGCGAAAAGGCCTCCGACGTGCGCGACACCTCCATGCGCATGCCGCCCGGCACCTACGGCACGATCGTCGAAGTCCGCGTCTTCAACCGCCACGGCGTTGAAAAAGACGAGCGCGCGATGGCGATCGAGCGCGAAGAGATCGAGCGTCTGGCAAAGGACCGCGACGACGAGCAGGCGATCCTCGACCGTAACGTCTACGGCCGTCTGATCGAGATGCTGCGCGGCCAGGCCTCTATTGCCGGCCCGAAGGGCTTCAAGAAGGGAGCCGAGCTTTCGAACGCCGTCGTCTCCGAATATCCCCGCTCGCAGTGGTGGATGTTCGCGGTCGAAGACGAAAAGGTCCAGAGCGAGCTCGAAGCGCTGCGTGGTCAGTACGACGAATCCAAGTCGCGCCTCGAACAGCGCTTCATGGACAAGGTCGAAAAGGTCCAGCGCGGCGATGAAATGCCTCCTGGCGTCATGAAGATGGTCAAGGTCTTCGTCGCTGTAAAGCGCAAGATCCAGCCCGGCGACAAGATGGCCGGCCGTCACGGGAACAAGGGCGTCGTCTCGCGCATTGTGCCGGTGGAGGACATGCCGTTCCTCGAAGACGGTACGCATGTCGACGTCGTTCTGAACCCGCTCGGCGTGCCTTCGCGCATGAACGTCGGTCAGATCCTGGAAACCCATCTGGGTTGGGCTTGTGCCGGCATGGGTCGCCAGATCGGCGAACTGATCGAAGCATACAAGGCCAATGGCAACATTGAGCCGCTGCGCAAGACCATCGGCGATGTCGTCGGAGACGGCCCCAAGGCCGAACAGGTCCACGAGTTCGACGATGACTCGGTTCTGCGTCTCGCCGACCAGTGGAAGCGCGGCGTTTCGATTGCGACGCCTGTTTTCGACGGCGCGAACGAAGCCGACGTCAACGACATGCTGCGTCTGGCAGGTCTCAAGGATAGCGGTCAGTCGACGCTCTATGACGGCCGTACCGGTGAGCAGTTCGACCGCCAGGTGACCGTGGGCTATATCTACATGCTGAAGCTCAACCACTTGGTCGACGACAAGATCCATGCTCGTTCGATCGGTCCTTACTCGCTCGTGACCCAGCAGCCGCTGGGCGGCAAGGCGCAGTTCGGCGGCCAGCGCTTCGGCGAAATGGAAGTCTGGGCGCTCGAAGCATACGGCGCGGCCTACACGCTGCAGGAAATGCTGACGGTGAAGTCGGACGACGTCGCCGGCCGCACCAAGGTCTATGAAGCCATCGTTCGCGGAGACGACACGTTCGAAGCCGGTATTCCGGAAAGCTTCAACGTTCTCGTCAAGGAAATGCGCTCACTGGGCCTCAGCGTCGAGCTCGAGAACACCAAGCTTGACGAGGCGCAGGCAGCTCAGCTGCCCGACGCGGCCGAGTAAGCACTTGATAGGGCGTGCGCTGCCAATGCGGCGCACGCCGGTCCCACCGGGCGCCGTATCTATGTCGGCCCGGAAGGGAAGTTTCGCCGCATCCAGCGGTTATTCTCGTTTAAGCGAGGGAGGCGGCTCCCGGGAATTGCCGCCGACCATCGCATTTGGAGGGCGCTTTAGCCCATGAAGGAGACAGGCATGAACCAAGAGGTCATGAATCTTTTCAATCCGCAGGTGCCTGCACAGAATTTCGATTCTATTCGGATTTCGATCGCGTCTCCGGAGAAGATCCTCTCCTGGTCTTACGGTGAGATCAAGAAGCCGGAAACCATCAACTACCGTACGTTCAAGCCGGAACGTGACGGTCTGTTCTGCGCGCGCATCTTCGGGCCGATCAAGGACTACGAATGCCTGTGCGGCAAGTACAAGCGCATGAAGTACAAGGGCATCATCTGCGAAAAGTGCGGCGTCGAAGTCACGCTGTCGCGCGTTCGCCGTGAGCGCATGGGCCATATCGAGCTCGCCGCTCCCGTTGCCCACATCTGGTTCCTGAAGTCGCTGCCATCGCGCATTTCGACGCTGCTCGACATGACGCTGAAGGATGTCGAGCGCGTCCTCTACTTCGAAAACTACATCGTCACCGAGCCGGGCCTGACCGCCCTGAAGGAGCACCAGCTCCTCTCGGAAGAAGAGTACATGCTCGCTGTCGACGAATACGGCGAAGACCAGTTCACCGCGATGATCGGCGCCGAGGCGATCTACGAGATGCTGGCCTCGATGAACCTCGAAAAGATCGCTGGCGACCTGCGTGCCGAGCTTGCCGACACCACGTCGGATCTCAAGCAGAAGAAGCTGATGAAGCGCCTGAAGATCGTCGAGAACTTCATGGAGTCGGGCAACCGTCCGGAATGGATGATCATGAAGGTCGTTCCGGTCATCCCGCCGGACCTGCGTCCGCTGGTTCCGCTCGACGGCGGCCGTTTCGCGACGTCGGATCTGAACGATCTCTACCGCCGCGTCATCAACCGTAACAACCGTCTGAAGCGCCTGATCGAGCTTCGTGCGCCGGGCATCATCATCCGCAACGAAAAGCGCATGCTGCAGGAATCCGTTGACGCGCTGTTCGACAACGGCCGTCGCGGCCGTGTCATCACCGGCGCCAACAAGCGTCCGCTGAAGTCGCTCTCCGACATGCTGAAGGGCAAGCAGGGCCGCTTCCGCCAGAACCTGCTCGGCAAGCGCGTCGACTATTCCGGCCGCTCGGTCATCGTCACCGGTCCGGARCTSAAGCTGCAYCAGTGCGGCCTGCCGAAGAAGATGGCGCTCGAGCTSTTCAAGCCSTTCATCTATGCCCGCCTCGACGCCAAGGGTTACTCCTCGACCGTCAAGCAGGCCAAGAAGCTGGTCGAAAAGGAAAAGCCGGAAGTCTGGGATATCCTCGACGAGGTCATCCGCGAGCATCCGGTTCTCTTGAACCGCGCACCGACGCTGCATCGCCTGGGCATCCAGGCCTTCGAACCTATCCTGGTTGAAGGCAAGGCGATCCAGCTGCATCCGCTCGTCTGCACGGCCTTCAACGCCGACTTCGACGGCGACCAGATGGCCGTTCACGTGCCGCTGTCGCTCGAAGCCCAGCTCGAAGCCCGCGTGCTGATGATGTCGACCAACAACATCCTGCACCCGGCCAACGGCGCACCGATCATCGTTCCTTCGCAGGACATGGTTCTCGGCCTCTACTATCTGTCGATTCTCAACCAGAACGAGCCGGGCGAAGGCATGGCCTTCTCCGATCTCGGCGAGCTGCATCACGCCCTCGAAAGCAAGGTCGTCACGCTGCACACCAAGATCCGCGGCCGCTTCAAGTCGATCGACGAGGATGGCAAGCCTTACTCGAAGATCTATGAGACGACGCCTGGCCGTCTGCTCATCGGTGAACTGTTGCCGAAGAACGGCAAGGTGCCCTTCGATATCTGCAACCAGGAAATGACCAAGAAGAACATCTCGAAGATGATCGACACGGTCTACCGCCACTGCGGCCAGAAGGACACGGTCATCTTCTGCGACCGCATCATGCAGCTCGGCTTTTCCCATGCCTGCCGCGCCGGCATCTCGTTCGGCAAGGACGACATGGTCATTCCGGATGCCAAGGCCAAGATCGTTGCCGACACCGAAAACCTGGTGAAGGAATACGAGCAGCAGTACAATGACGGCCTCATCACCCAGGGCGAGAAGTACAACAAGGTTGTCGACGCCTGGGGCAAGGCGACCGAAAAGGTTGCCGAAGAGATGATGGCCCGCATTAAGGCGGTCGAATTCGACGAGAAGACCGGTCGCCAGAAGCCGATGAACTCGATCTACATGATGAGCCACTCCGGTGCCCGCGGTTCTCCGAACCAGATGCGCCAGCTGGGCGGCATGCGTGGCCTCATGGCCAAGCCGTCGGGCGAAATCATCGAGACGCCGATCATCTCGAACTTCAAGGAAGGCCTGACCGTCAACGAGTATTTCAACTCGACTCACGGCGCCCGTAAGGGTCTGGCAGACACCGCCCTGAAGACCGCCAACTCCGGCTACCTGACCCGCCGTCTCGTCGACGTCGCGCAGGATTGCATCGTCACGCACGTCGATTGCGGAACGCAGACGGGCCTCACCATGACCGCCATCGTCGATGCCGGCCAGGTGGTTGCCTCGATCGGCGCCCGTATCCTCGGCCGCACGGCGCTCGACGACATCGATCATCCGGTCACGGGTGAGCGCATCGTCGATGCCGGCAGGATGATCCTCGAGCCTGATGTCGTCGAAATCGAGAAGGCCGGCATCCAGTCGATCCGCATCCGTTCGGCACTGACCTGCGAAATCCAGACGGGCGTCTGCTCGGTCTGCTACGGTCGCGACCTTGCACGCGGTACGCCGGTCAATATGGGCGAAGCCGTCGGCGTCATCGCCGCTCAGTCGATCGGCGAGCCGGGCACCCAGCTCACCATGCGTACCTTCCACCTTGGCGGTACGGCAACCGTGGTCGACCAGTCGTTCCTCGAAGCCTCGTACGAAGGTACGGTGCAGATCAAGAACCGCAACATCCTGCGCAACTCCGATGGCAACCTCGTTGCCATGGGCCGCAACATGACCGTCCAGATCTTGGACGAACGTGGTGTCGAGCGGTCGTCGCAGCGTGTGGCCTACGGTTCGAAGCTGCATGTCGACGAAGGCGACAAGGTCAAGCGCGGCCAGCGTCTGGCAGAGTGGGACCCCTACACCCGTCCAATGATGACGGAAGTGGCCGGTACCGTTCAGTTTGAAGATCTGGTCGACGGTCTCTCCGTTCTGGAAGCGACCGACGAATCGACCGGCATCACCAAGCGTCAGGTTATCGACTGGCGTTCGACCCCGCGCGGCTCGGACCTCAAGCCGGCGATCGTCATCAAGGATGCCAGCGGCAATATCGCGAAGCTGTCCCGTGGTGGTGACGCCCGCTTCTTCCTCTCGGTCGATGCGATCCTGTCGGTCGAGCCGGGCACGAAGGTCTCCCAGGGTGACGTTCTTGCCCGTTCGCCGCTCGAAAGCGCCAAGACCAAGGACATCACCGGCGGTCTGCCGCGTGTTGCCGAGCTGTTCGAAGCCCGCCGTCCGAAGGACCACGCCATCATCGCAGAGATCGATGGTACGATCCGCCTCGGCCGCGACTACAAGAACAAGCGTCGCGTCATCATCGAGCCGGCGGAAGACGGTGTCGAGCCTGTCGAATACCTGATCCCGAAGGGCAAGCCCTTCCACCTTCAGGAAGGCGACTATATCGAAAAGGGTGACTACATCCTCGACGGTAACCCGGCTCCGCACGACATCCTGGCGATCAAGGGCGTGGAGGCTCTGGCCTCCTACCTCGTCAACGAGATCCAGGAAGTCTACCGTCTCCAGGGCGTCGTCATCAACGACAAGCACATCGAGGTGATTGTCCGTCAGATGCTGCAGAAGGTGGAAATCACCGATGCAGGCGACTCGACCTATATCGTCGGCGACAATGTCGACCGGATCGAGCTCGAAGACGTCAACGATCATCTGATCGAACAGGGCAAGAAGCCAGCCTACGGCGATCCGGTTCTTCTCGGCATCACCAAGGCATCGCTGCAGACCCCGTCCTTCATCTCGGCCGCGTCCTTCCAGGAAACGACCAAGGTGCTGACGGAAGCTGCGATCGCCGGCAAGACAGACGGCCTGCAGGGTCTGAAGGAAAACGTCATCGTTGGCCGCCTCATCCCGGCCGGTACCGGCGGCACCATGACCCAGATCCGCCGCATCGCCACGTCGCGCGACGAGATGATCCTCGAAGAGCGCCGCAAGGGCACGGGTGCTGCCGTTGCCACGCCGATGCTGCAGGACATGGCCGAAAAGGCTCCGGCTGCGGAATAATCCGCGGCTGAAGTCGACGAATTGAAAAACCGCCCGGAGCGATCCGGGCGGTTTTTGTTTTATCGGCTCTGATTGGTCTGGCGGGGAGGGAGGCGCTGTGTCCGCTTATGCTGCTTGACAGCGTCAGCGGCGGCTCCCTTCAGTTGAACCGGATGATCGCGACTTCGCCTTCGACGGCGCCCTGGTAGGCAGATGCGTGCGGCTCTTCGGCCGGGACCTCGGTCAGCATGCCGATCTGGTCGAGATCGGCCTCGATGAAGCCTTCCTCGGCAAGGGCGTTCAAGGCCTCGCGGACAGCAGTGTCGTCGTCAGGCGCCTTCAGCATGATGTGCAGGTCGATGCCTTCGCTGGCGTCGGACTCGTAGCCCTTGCCGATGATGATGAAGATCATCGGGCCGTCGAAATTATTGTCGTTATCAGGTGTCGTGATCATCGCCTGTCCTTCGGCTCTTTGACGATTCGGTCGCTCGAATCCTGCTGTGAGGGCCGAACGCCGCAATTGCTGATTCCTTAACTGCTTTTGCTGCAATGCCCAAGTTTTTATCTTGGTGCACAGCCGTGAATTCGTCTAGAAGGATGAAACAGGGCGTTCGTCCGGCATATCAAGGCGATACGGCGAGTTTATTTCTTAACCGGCCTTGACGAGACGGGTGGAAACCAGTAGTACCCCGGCCATCAGATCCCATGTGAGGMTTGGCTGTTCGGGGCGACTCGCCCTGAAGTTCACCTCAAACAAGGTTCTAAACGCACGTTGAAGTCATGATGCTGCACGCACGACGCATATTTTATGCGTCCTCTGCTCCTTGTGGTCCATCTGCGGAAGCGGATCGGGCCATATTTTGCGCATTGACGGAAAGCGTACGTCACTGCCGGAGACGGCGCGAGTTCAAGCCCGCAAGGGTACTGAGATAAAACGTAAGGGATGGTTGAATGCCTACCGTAAACCAGCTGATCCGCAAGCCTCGCCAGGCGAACGTAAAGCGTAACAAGGTTCCCGCACTCCAGGAGAACCCGCAGAAGCGCGGCGTTTGCACGCGCGTCTACACGACGACGCCGAAGAAGCCGAACTCGGCTCTGCGTAAGGTCGCAAAGATCCGCCTGACCAACGGCTTCGAAGTCATTGGTTACATTCCCGGCGAAGGTCACAACCTTCAGGAACACTCCGTCGTCATGATCCGTGGCGGCCGCGTCAAGGACCTTCCGGGTGTCCGTTATCACATCATCCGCGGCGTTCTCGATACCCAGGGTGTCAAGAACCGCAAGCAGCGTCGCTCCAAGTACGGCGCGAAGCGTCCGAAGTAATTCGGTTTTTGAATAATCCGGCGCTGCGCGAGGTMCTCCGCGTCATGAAGCGCCTTAACGGTTGAAGAGACAAAATATGTCCAGACGTCATAAAGCAGAAAAGCGCGAGATCAATCCGGACCCGAAGTTCGGCGATCTCGTCGTCACCAAGTTCATGAATGCCATCATGCTCGACGGCAAGAAGTCCGTTGCTGAAAACATCGTCTACGGTGCGTTCGACGTAGTTCACGGCAAGTCCAAGCAGGAGCCGCTTACGGTTTTCCATTCTGCGCTTGAGAACATTGCCCCGCACGTTGAAGTCCGCTCGCGTCGTGTCGGTGGTGCGACCTATCAGGTCCCCGTCGATGTTCGTCCGGAGCGCCGCCAGGCTCTTGCTATTCGCTGGCTGATCGCTGCTGCCCGCAAGCGCAATGAAACGACTATGGTTGACCGCCTTTCCGGCGAACTGCTCGATGCGTCCAACAACCGCGGCTCCGCCGTCAAGAAGCGCGAAGACACGCACAAGATGGCTGACGCCAACCGCGCGTTCTCGCACTATCGCTGGTAATTCCGAACGGTATCGAAAGGCAGTCCACAATGGCTCGCGAATATAAGATCGAAGACTACCGTAATTTCGGTATCATGGCGCATATCGACGCCGGCAAGACCACGACCACCGAGCGTATTCTCTATTACACCGGCAAGTCGCACAAGATCGGCGAAGTCCACGACGGCGCGGCCACCATGGACTGGATGGAGCAGGAGCAGGAGCGTGGCATCACGATCACCTCTGCTGCCACCACGACCTACTGGAAGGGCCGTGACGGCAAAATGCGCCGCTTCAACATCATCGACACTCCCGGCCACGTCGACTTCACCATTGAAGTCGAGCGTTCGCTGCGCGTTCTCGACGGCGCCATCGCGTTGCTCGACGCTAACGCCGGTGTTGAGCCGCAGACGGAAACCGTCTGGCGTCAGGCCGAGAAGTACAATGTCCCGCGGATGATCTTCTGCAACAAGATGGACAAGACCGGTGCGGACTTCTACCGCTCCGTCGAGATGATCAAGACCCGCCTCGGTGCAACGGCTGTCGTCATGCAGCTGCCGATCGGTGCAGAAACCGAATTCAAGGGCGTCATCGATCTGGTCGAGATGAACGCGCTCATCTGGCGCGACGAGTCGCTCGGCGCCCAGTGGGATGTCGTCGAAATCCCCGAGGACATGAAGGCCAAGGCTGAAGAATATCGCGAAAAGCTGATCGAGACGGTCGTCGACATCGACGAAGCCGCTACCGAAGCTTACCTCGAAGGCATTCTGCCCGACAACGATCAGATCCGTGCGCTGGTTCGTCGTGGCACGATCGACGTCAAGTTCCACCCGATGTTCTGCGGCACCGCCTTCAAGAACAAGGGCGTGCAGCCGCTGCTCGACGCCGTTGTCGACTACCTGCCGTCGCCGATGGACATCCCCGCGATCAAGGGCATCGATTTCAAGACGGAAGCTGAAATCGAGCGTCATGCCGATGACAGCGAGCCGCTTTCCATGCTCGCCTTCAAGATCATGAACGACCCCTTCGTCGGTTCGCTGACCTTCGCCCGCATCTACTCCGGCAAGCTCGAAAAGGGTGCGTCGGTCATCAACACGGTCAAGGACAAGCGCGAGCGCGTCGGCCGTATGCTGCAGATGCACTCCAACTCGCGTGAAGACATCGAAGAAGCCTTCGCAGGTGACATCGTCGCTCTCGCCGGCCTCAAGGAAACCACGACGGGCGACACGCTCTGCGATCCGTTGAAGCCGGTTATCCTCGAGCGCATGGAATTCCCGGAGCCGGTGATCCAGATCGCCATCGAGCCGAAGACCAAGGGCGACCAGGAAAAGATGGGCCTCGCGCTCAACCGCCTGGCTGCTGAAGATCCGTCCTTCCGCGTCAAGACCGACCAGGAATCCGGCCAGACYATCATCKCCGGCATGGGCGAACTGCATCTCGACATCATCGTCGACCGCATGCGTCGTGAATTCAAGGTCGAAGCAACCGTCGGCGCGCCACAGGTTGCCTACCGCGAAACCATCACCAGGACGCATGAAGAAGACTACACGCACAAGAAGCAGTCCGGTGGTACCGGTCAGTTCGCGCGCGTCAAGATCGTCTTCGAACCGAACCCGGAAGGCGACGAATTCAAGTTCGAATCGAAGATCGTCGGCGGTTCCGTTCCGAAGGAATACATCCCCGGCGTCCAGAAGGGCATCGAAAGCGTTCTGTCTTCGGGACCGCTCGCAGGCTTCCCGATGCTCGGCGTCAAGGCGACCCTCATCGACGGCGCATTCCACGACGTCGACTCCTCGGTTCTCGCCTTCGAAATCGCATCGCGTGCCTGCTTCCGTGAAGCAGCCAAGAAGGCCGGCGCTCAGCTGCTCGAGCCGATGATGAAGGTCGAAGTCGTCACCCCGGAAGATTATGTCGGCGACGTTATCGGCGACCTGAACTCCCGTCGCGGTCAGATCCAGGGCCAGGAAAGCCGCGGTATTGCCGTTGTCATCAACGCGAACGTTCCGCTCGCGAACATGTTCAAGTACGTCGACAACCTGCGCTCCATGTCCCAGGGCCGCGCCCAGTACACGATGACCTTCGATCACTATTCGCCGGTCCCGTCGAACGTCGCAACTGAAATCCAGGCAAAGTATTCTGGTCAGAAGTGACCGGAATACCAATTGACCGATAACAAGAATTAGATCCCTTCGGGGACTAGCAAAACGGAGACCCGAAAATGGGAAAGAGTAAGTTTGAGCGCAACAAGCCGCACGTCAACATTGGCACGATTGGCCACGTTGACCACGGTAAGACGTCTCTGACGGCAGCGATCACGAAGTACTTCGGTG
>NZ_JBFTQY010000102.1:0-18725 GCF_056399245.1 Rhizobium sp. 01N447_2 | reverse complement strand
ATGTCGCGCTGGGCCACCAAGGAGGTCAAGGGCCTGGAAAAGAACCTTGACTGGCAGGTCGTCGAACCCTGGAACATTTCCATCGGTTGATCCGGCGCAACCGCCCCAATCGGCAGTAACCCGCGCGAAGGCCGCAAGGCCTTCGCGCAAGTTTCAAGAAGAAGAGATGCGATCGCAGCCAAAAGCGGGAACGCATCGAACAACAGGTGGGAGGTGGCCTTGCTGCGCTACGTGCTAACCCGATTTGCCATCTGGATTCCGTCCGTTCTGGTGGTGATGCTGGCCGTTTATGCGCTGGCCTTCTATGGCGCCGGCGATCCGATCAAGCTGATCTTCCTGCGCGCGCCGGGCGACGTCGCCTATAATCCGCAGCGCATCGAAGCCATTCGCGAAAGTGCCGGCCTCAACAAGCCCTTCATCGTCCAGTTCGGCCTTTACATCTGGAACCTGCTGCACGGCCAATTCGGCAACTCGCTGACATCGGGCCGCTCCGTCTGGGCGATGGTCTCGGCCGCCGCACCCGTCTCCTTCCAGCTTGCCCTCTGCTCCATCATCCTGACCGCCGTCGTTGCAATCCCGCTCGGCATGATCGCCGCGCTCAACCAGAATTCGCGTATCGATTATGCCATTCTGGGCTCCGCACTCTTCCTTTGGGCGATCCCGGCCTATGTCGCCGGTCCGCTGCTGATGGTCGGCCTCATCGTGCTGCTGCCGGGTGCAAGCGTGCCCTATGGCTGGGGCGGCATCCTCGATGTCCGTATCCTGCTGCCGCTGCTCGTCCTTTCCTTCCAGCCGATCGCGCTGATCGTGCGTCAGACGCGTGCCGCCGTCATCGAGGTCCTGTCGGAGGATTTCGTCCGGACCGCCCGCGCCAAGGGCGTGCCCGAGATCATCGTGGCGTTGCGCCATATCCTGCGGCCGGTGCTGACGCCCGTCGTCACACAGCTCGGCCTGATCATGATCACCATCGTCAACGGCGCGATCTTCGTCGAACTCGTCTTCGGCCTGCCGGGCCTCGGCCGGTTGACGGTGCAGGCGCTGATCAATTCCGATTATCCCGTCATTCTGGCGATCACGCTGATCGGGTCGTTCCTGGTGATGGTGTCGAACCTCCTGGTGGACGTGCTCTATCCACTGCTCGATCCGCGCGCCAATGATTCAAGAAGGAGCCGCTGACCATGTCCGCCATCCCTCTTTCCACCATCGAAACCGTTGAAGAACCGGTCAGCCTGTGGCGCGACGCCTGGTATCGGCTGAAGCGCAACCGGCTTGCCATCTTCGGCCTCGTCATCGTCGTGATCCTCGCCTTCACGGCGATCTTCGGGCCTTACCTCACGCCCTATGATTATCTGAGCCAGGATCTCAACGCCCGCAACGTCCTGCCGTCGATGAGCCATCTCTTCGGAACCGACGATCTCGGCCGCGACGTCTTCAGCCGTGTGGTCTTCGGCACGCGCACCGCTTTCCTCGTCGCCGTCATCGTCACCGTCTTCGCCGTGCTGATCGGGCTGGTGCTCGGTGCCGTCGCCGGTTTCTTCGGCAATCCGTTCGATCGCGTCATCATGTGGCTGACGGACGTGACGATGTCGGTTCCCAACCTGCTGCTCGTCGTCGTCATCAACGCCTCGCTGAAATCGCCGATCAGCAAATGGATGGAGGCGCGTTACCTCGCGACCCTCAATCCCTTCTACCGCGAAACCATGTGGGTGGATTTCATCCTCGTCTTCGGCTCGATGGCGCTGATCTCCTGGCCGCCTTACGCCCGTCTCGTCCGCGCCCAGGTGCTGTCGATCCGCAGCCGGCCCTATATCACCGCGGCCCAGGCGCTCGGCCTGTCTAACTGGATCATCATCAAGCGCTATGTCATCCCGAATGCGCTGGGGCCTTTGATCGTCTCGGTCAGCGCCGGTCTCGGCACGGCGATGGTACTGGAAAGTGCCTTCAGCTTCCTTGGCGTCGGGGTCAATCCGCCGACGCCGAGCTGGGGCAACATGATCTCGGACGGCCTGCGTGTCTGGCAGCATTATCCCCACCTTCTCGCCGCTCCGGCGGCCGTGCTCGGCCTTGCCTCGGTTGCCTTCAGCTTCCTTGGCGACGGTCTCAACGACGCGCTCAATCCGCGGGGCAGCAAATGATCGACATGAAAAGCACCAACCGCCTGCTCGATGTCAGGGGCCTCACCGTCGAAATCGATGGCCGCAACGGCCCCGCCATCGTCGTCGACGGCATCGATCTCCATGTCGACAAGGGTGAGACGCTTGGTGTGGTCGGCGAATCCGGCTGCGGCAAGAGCCTGACCATGCTGAGCCTGATGCGGCTCCTGCCGAACAAGATCAAAGTCACTAAGGGATCGGCGACATTCGACGGCCGCGACCTGCAGACGATGTCGAATAGAGAGCTGCGCAAGGTGCGCGGCGGCGATATCGGCTTCGTCTTCCAGGATCCGATGACCTCGCTCAATCCGGTGATGCGCGTCGGTGACCAGATCTGCGAGCCGCTGATCTATCACCGCGGAATGAAAAAGGCGGAGGCCCGCAGACGTGCCGTCGAGCTTCTGCGCCTTGTCGGTATTCCTGGCCCGGAAGAGCGCCTGCAGGCCTATCCGCACGAACTTTCCGGCGGCATGCGCCAGCGCGTGATGATCGCAATCGGCCTTGCCTGCAATCCGAAGCTTTTGATTGCCGACGAGCCGACGACGGCGCTCGACGTCACCATCCAGGCCCAGATCGTCGATCTGGTGAAGGATCTCAGGACCAAGCTCGGCATGTCGGTTGTCTGGATCACCCATGATCTGGCGCTGATCGCCGGCCTCGTCGATCGTGTCGCCGTGCTCTATGCCGGCACGGTGGTCGAAGATGCGCCGGTCGACGAGCTCTATGCCCGCCCGAGCCATCCCTATACGCGCGGCCTGCTGTCTTCGATCCCGAAGCTCTCGGACCCGCCGGCAAGCCGGCTGAGCTCGATCGGCGGCACGCCGCCGGAGCCTGGCCGCCGGCCGAAGGGTTGCCCATTTGCGCCGCGCTGCCCGCTTGTGGAGAACATCTGCCGCGAGAAGGTGCCGCGGCTGGAACCGTTGAGCGGCAGCAGCAATCACCGCGCCGCCTGTTTCGTCGTCCAGAGAATGCAGGAGGCCGCGTGATGGGTGCTCAGCCACTGCTCAAGATCGAAAATCTGGTCAAGCATTTCCACGTCAAGCTCGGCGCCTTCGGTGAACGCTCGGCAACCGTCTATGCGCTCGACAATGTCAATCTCGACATCATGGAAGGCGAGACGCTGAGCCTGGTCGGCGAATCCGGCTGCGGCAAGTCGACGACCGGTTTCACCATCCTCAACCTCTACAAGGCGACCAGCGGCAAGGTCGTTTACAAGGGCCAGGATCTCGCGACGCTCGACGAAAAGCAGATGCGGCCCTTCCGCCGCGACCTGCAGATCGTCTTCCAGGATCCGTATTCGACCCTCAATCCGCGCATGACGGTGGGCGAGGCGATCGGCGAGCCGATCCTCTTCCACAAGCTCTGCACCAAGGCCGAGCTGAAGGACAGGGTCGCGACGCTGCTCACCGATGTCGGCCTGCCGACGCGGTTTGCCCAGCGTTACCCGCATGAGCTTTCCGGCGGCCAGCGGCAGCGCGTCGTCATTGCCCGCGCGCTCGCCTGCCAGCCGAAATTCATTGTTTGCGACGAGGCGATCTCGGCGCTCGACGTGTCGATCCAGGCGCAGATCATCAACCTGCTGCTCGATCTGCAGGAAAAATATGGGCTGACCTATCTCTTTATCGCCCATGATCTCGCAGTCGTGCGCCATATCAGCACCCGTGTCGGCGTCATGTATCTCGGGCGGCTCGCCGAACTTGCCACCCGCGAGGAGCTCTTCGACAATCCGCTGCACCCCTATACCAGGGCGCTGCTGTCGGCCGTTCCGGAGACCGATCCCGAACATGAGCGCRCCCGCCAGCGTCAGATCCTGCAGGGCGATGTGCCGAGCCCGCTGAACCCGCCGACCGGCTGCCGCTTTCACACGCGCTGCCCGATTGCCATGGATGTCTGCAGCAAGGTCATCCCCGCGTGGCAGGAAGCAAAACCCGGCCACCTCGTCGCCTGCCATGCCGTCAACACCGGACAGACCGCATGACACTGAAGGCCGTTATCGTCGCCGATGATCTGACGGGTGCGCTCGATACCGGAACGCCCTTCGTCGAAGCCGGCCTTTCGGTTGCGGTCGCTGTCGATGTCGAGGCCGCAGAGGATGCGATCGCCACCGGCTGTGATGTCGTCGTCGTCAACACCGCTTCGCGTGCGCTTGGCGAACCGGAAGCTGCCGAGAGGGTCCGCTTCGCGACCGCGGCACTTCGTGGCGTGAAGCCCGCAGTCGTTATGAAGAAGATCGACTCCCGGCTGAAGGGCAATGTCGCGGCGGAGAGCCTGGCGCTGGCCGATGCGCTCGGCCTGGAGACTATCCTGGTGGCGCCCGCTATTCCCGATCAGGAGCGTCTGACCTTTAGTGGCTGTGTTGTCGGCCGCGGCGTCGACAAGCCACTGCCGATCGCCGATCTGTTCGAGGGCCGTGCGGGCAATGTTGCTGTTGCCGATGCAAAGGACGATAGTGATCTCGACCAGATCGTTGCCGATCATGACTGGCGGCTGACGCTTGCGGTCGGCGCACGGGGTCTGGGTTCCGCACTTGCCCGCCAGCTCGGCGAGACGGGGCAGCAATCGGTGCCGGAGTTTGCGGCGACCCGGCGTACCCTGTTCGCCTTTGGCTCGCGCGACCCGATTACCGCTACCCAGATGGACCGGCTCGAAGCCTCGGGTGTCCTGCGCATGGTGGTGGACGCGCCGATGGGGCAGGTCGAAGTCGGGGAGGGCATGGCGCTGCCGGCGCTGCTGCGTTGCACCGGCGATATGGCGGCCGATGCGGCATTGGTCGCCCGCCGTTTTGCGGCAGGCGTCAGATCGGTCATCGACGATACCAAGCCTGACATGCTGATGGTCGGCGGCGGCGACACGGCGCTTGCCGTTTTCCAGGCGCTCGGGGTCAGAGTTCTGGCGCCGAAGGGCGAAATCGAGGCCGGCGTGCCGTGGTTCGATGTCACGGCCGTCGACGGACGGCATTTTCGGTGCGCGGTGAAGTCCGGGGGCTTCGGCAAGCCCGATAGTTTGCTAAGACTGGTTCTTTGGAATCGGGCGGCATAGTAAGATACCGCCGGGGAGAATGACGTGGCTGAAGTGAATGGCGAATCGTTGAACGCGGAAGCCGGCCCGCCGGGCAAGCCTGAACGCGGCAAGGCCGTCAAGCTGGTCGATCGCGTCTTCGACCAGCTGCTCGAGCGTATCCGCGGCGGAAACTATCCGCCGGATTCACGCCTTCCCGGCGAGCATGAGCTTGCCTCGATGCTGGGTGTATCGCGGCCGATCGTCCGCGATGCGCTGGCGCGCCTGCGCGATCAGGGCATGGTCTATGCCCGGCAGGGCGCCGGCACCTTCGTCAGCGCGCATGGATCGCCGACGACGCAGCTTGCCTATTCGCCGGTCAAGACGATCGCCGACATTCAACGCTGCTACGAATTCCGCCTGACGATCGAGCCGGCGGCGGCCTATTTCGCCGCCAAACGCCGCAATGAGCAGGCCATTCAGAAGATCGCCA
This sequence comes from Rhizobium sp. 01N447_2, assembly GCF_056399245.1. NCBI lineage: Bacteria > Pseudomonadati > Pseudomonadota > Alphaproteobacteria > Hyphomicrobiales > Rhizobiaceae > Rhizobium > Rhizobium sp. 01N447_2. The sequence goes on along the minus strand of NZ_JBFTQY010000102.1, from coordinate 13,082 downwards.
GCGCGCTTGCGGATCTGCGTGAGGCGACCAGCCATCAGCTTCACCGCACCGACGCCGATTTCCTCTTCCACCGCGCGGTGACGGAAGCTGCCAACAATCATTATTACACGGCCTCGATCGATGCGCTGAAGGCCCATATCGCCGTTGGCATGCATCTGCACGGCCTGTCTTTGCTTGGCCCCCGCCAAGGGTTGGAACAGGTCTATGAAGAGCATAACGCCATCTACAAGGCGATCGCCGATGGCCGGCCTGACGATGCGCAAAGACTGATGAAGGCGCATCTCGAAGGTTCTCGGGATCGTCTGTTTGAGGGCAGGGTGCTCGACCTATCCTTCTGACGCGCATTCCCAAGCGCCAAGCAGCTCGGAAATGGCAAGAGAGTTCATGCCCTTAAAGCGGGATGTCTCCTTCGTCGTCGATTGTCAGCCGGATTTCTGCTTCTTGATGATGCTGATGTTGCCGCTCACTTCGAGGATGGCAAATTTTATCTCCGTAACGCTCTCGATGCCTTCCTGGCTTCGAGCCGCTTGCATGACATCTTCCTTTTGCAGTCGGGCGCCTTTGAGCGCGCGCTCATCGTAGACGCCATCCGTCACCAGAACGGTTGGAACGCCATCGATGATATGAGCTGCGCGAGGCCACCACCTCTTCACGTAAGACAGGCCGATGTCGGTCGTAAACAGCGTGAGGATCAAGACGACGGCGTTGGTGATCGAGAAGTCATTGCCCAGCATCGCCTGCTGGGTGGTCTCGGAAATCACCAGCACGATCACCAGATCAAACGGCGTCATCTGAGCCAATGTCCGTCTTCCCGACAGACGGATGATCACAAGCAGCGTGAAATAGATTGCCAATCCGCGTAATACTGCATCCACCGTGCCGCCCTCATGGAAAGATGAACGTGGATTGGCTGCGAGTCTCCCCGCCCATGCCGATAGTGGCGCGGCGAGGGCCGGGGAGTTGCGTTTGCAGACGGAAGACGATCTGTGTCAGTCCTGCCGGGTCGGCAGGAAACACATAGCCTATCCGGCCTTCGCGCACGAAAGTCGCCTTTTGGGGTGGATCGATGCCCTGAACCGAGAAGGTTTGCAGAAAGGCGGCATCGATCGTGAAGACCCTGTCTTCGGATGACGGCGTGAAGTTCACGGTCATATCCTCAGGAGCATTCCATCGGGAGATGACGGGAAAGTCCACGGACCCATCGGCCAACAGAAGAGTTTGCCGCGAAAATGGACCGCCTCTTCCAAGCAAACCCAGCAAGCAGCTCAGCAGAAGAAGCGTGAACACGATCCAGGAACTACGTTGAACCGCCCAGAAAGTTTGCTGAAATTCGGTGTAATCGACCACACCTTCCGGCAACGCGGGCAACGGGTGTATCTTTCCCATGCCCCCTCCCTGTGCGTCTTGCGGAGAACTTGGCTCGGAGGCAAGCGTTCCCGGCAATGAGGGGGCCGTGGCCGTGTACATCGGATGGGTAGCAGTCCAGGCATCTTCGCCGATCAAGGGAACGAAGAGCACCCCGCCGAGATCTTCTTCTTCGAACGTGACGTCCCCGGTACGCGTGACCCGTTTCAGGCGCTGCGCGTCACAGCGGCCGACCGGAATGATGAGCCGCCCTMCGAGGCCCAACTGCTCTTTCAAGGCGGTTGGCACCTCTGGTGCGCTCGCAGAAACAATAATGGCATCGAAGGGGGCGGCCTCCGCCCAGCCCTTGCTGCCATCGCCGACGCGAACGTCAATGTTGCGGTATTCCAGTTTCTCGAACCGTTCCTTGGCCTGAAGCGCCAGCCTTTCGTGGCGCTCGATGGAGTAGACATGCCTTGTTATCCGGCTCAGGAGGGCTGAAGCGTAGCCGGAACCTGTTCCGACCTCGAGCACTGTGTCACCGGCATCCAGATTGGCCTTTTCGAGCATCAGAGCCACGATGAACGGCTGCGAAATTGTCTGGCCTTGGCCGATCGCCAGCGGTGCATCCTCATAGGCGAATTCCTCGGAGCCTGGAGGAACGAATTTTTCGCGCGRCACCGTGCGCATGGCTTCGGTCACGCCTGGATCACGAATGCCACGACGCGTAACGTGGTGCTCCACCATGCGATCTCGGACGCGCGTCATATCCATGGATCAGTTCCACTGTCGCCGACTGCACCTTGGGCAAACTTATGGGTGGTGCAGAATGTAAAACAAATGGGCGACCGGGGAGTTCCTGAAAGGAGCAGGTTTTCGGCAAGCGCCAAGGGAATAGCAAAGCGACACGCAAGCGTGTCGCACTTGAAAATAGAATGTACCCGGTTCCATGAACAGAATCCCAATCAGGCGCGGGAAGACGTCAAAGTGCCACGTAAACGCGAGCGCTGATTTTTCAGCACGCGGAACGGCCGTTCGTCGAACAGGGATCGCCAGACAGCCCCCTAGCGATGATTTGCGGAAATCTTGCGAAGATGATCTCTTATCATCGCGCGAAACTCGCGCAATGTTCGAAACCCGATGTGCTGTGCAAGTCGGTGAACCGTCGTTTGAGAAACCCTGCAATTGCGGGCAATCGCAGCGGCACTTTCGAATGCAATCATTTCCGGCCGTTCTATAATCTGCCTCGCGACCTGTTCGAGACTGTTGGGAAAGACGATCTGCCGTTTGGCGATCAGGTACTTCAGTTCCTGCAGTGTCGCGGGAGGACGGTGGTCTCTATCCTGTAGCATTGCGCTTCACCTTCCAAAGATCCGTCTTCCGGTAATCTCGGTGCGACCCGGATGCATATTGGAAGGCGGCACGTCATCCCCGGTGGCGATGCGGCCATGTGAGGACATGGCCGCATCGAAACTTGTTAATCGACCCGCACCGGCCTGCCCGTCTGCCAGCTCACGGTGGCGGCCTCCGCCAGTTTCTGAGCCTGGAGGCCATCAATTCCGCCGGGCTTCGGCGAACGGTTGCCGCTGTCGATCGCATCAATGAAGGCATTGATCTCGTTGGCGTAGGCCTGGGCGTAGCGTTCAAGGAAGAAATACTGGACGGGATCGCCGCTAACACCATTCGCATTGGAAAGCTCGACGCTGGTTGCATGGATATTCCTCGCCGCAAGCATGCCGGCAGCTCCGTGGACTTCGATGCGCTGGTCGTAGCCATAAGTCGCCCGGCGCGAATTGGTGATAACGGCAATGCGCCCGGAAGCCGTCTGCATCTGCACCGCTGCAGTATCCACATCGCCCTCGGCTCCGATCGCCTTGTCGACGAGCGAGGATCCAAGTGCATTCACGACGACGAATTCTTCCCCCATGAGGAAACGGGCCATGTCGAAGTCATGAATCATCATGTCGCGGAACAGGCCGCCGGATGATTTGACGTAATCAGCCGGCGGCGGCGCGGGATCTCGGCTGGTGATCGTCACGATCTCARTTTCGCCGATGTCCCCGTGGCGCAGGCGCGCTTCCACGTTGGCGAAGCTCGGGTCAAACCGGCGATTGAAGCCGATCATCAAAGTCGACTTGTTCTTCTCGACGACGTCGAGGCAGGCATTGATGCGCTCGACCGACAGGGACACCGGCTTTTCGCAGAGGATAGCCTTGCCGGCCTTTGCGGCCGCCTCGATGAGATCGGCGTGGCTGGGGGTCGGTGTCGCAATCAGGATCGCATCGACACTTGAGGACTTGATGACCTCCTCCGCATCGGCAACCTCGGCGCCCGTCTGCGCGGCAAGTGACTGCGCCGATGCTCTGAAGGCATCCGCCACATAGACGAGCTTCGCCTTCGGGTTCGCCGCAATAGTCGCGGCATGCACCTTGCCTATCCGGCCGGCGCCGATCACTCCAAACCTGATCATTGATATTTCTCCATGACGTGTAAGTGTTGACTATCGAAATCTTCAAACCGTGAAGGCGTCGCTGAAACGGGCAAGCGCCGTCTCATCGTCGCCGGAAGCCCAGGCCTCCATGCCGATCGTGCCGCGATAGCCCATATCCTTGAGCGCACGAGCAATTGCCTTGTAGTTGATCTCTCCGGTACCCGGCTCCATGCGGCCCGGAACATCCGCCACCTGGATTTCGCCGATATGGGGCAGAGCGCGCCGGCAAAGCTCGATCAGGTTTCCTTCGCCGATCTGAGCGTGATAGAGGTCGAGATTGAGCTTCAGCGCCGGCCGGTTTACCGACGAAACGAGCGCAAGCGTATCTTCGGCCTTGGCAAACGGTGTCTTGGGGTGATCGACTGCTTCGTTGAGGTTTTCGAGCACGAAAGTGACGCCCTCTTTCTCGCCGAGGTCGGCGATACGGCTAAGCGTGTCGTGCGCCTTGAGCCACATGGCGCCCGTCACTTTGTCGGCCTTGACCACCGGCAAACCCTGGCCGTCAAGACCAGTCCCGTGCAGATTGAGGCGCGGGCAATTGAGCTCCCTGGCGACCGGGATCGATTGCTTCGCAGTTCGCAGCAATTCGTCTGCTCCCGCGTCATCGGCAAGCGTTCCAGTCACATAGCCCGTCATTGACGAGAAGACCGCTCCTGATCTTGCAAGGGCGGCGATGTCATGTTTCGTCCAATCCCAGATCTCGGCGTGAAAGCCGAGTTCGGTGATGCGCTTGAGCCTATCGACGACGGGCAGCGACTTGAAGACCATCTCGGCACAGACCGCGAGCGTGAAGGGGGATGAGGCATTCGGCGAGCCGTCGTTCATGACCGTATTCCATGATTGATGATTGAGTGAAAGGCGGCGACGGCCCTTGAAAACCAATCGAACGCCGCCTCGGAACCAAGCCGGCTAGACCGTGCCGCCGAGTTCTTCGGACAATTGCTGCAGTTCCTTGCCGCCGGCCATGAGGTTCTGAAGCTCATCCATCGCGATGTCCGCCTTACAAAAGGTGCCAAGCGTCTGGCCGCGATTGAGGATGGTGAAGCGGTCCGCTACCGCATAGGCATGTCGGACATTATGGGTGATGAAAATGACGCCCAATCCTTTCTGTCGAACCTGGTGGATGTATTTCAGCACCATCGAGGTTTGCGCCACGCCGAGCGCCGAGGTCGGCTCATCGAGAATGAGGATCTTGGCGCCGAAGTAGACGGCGCGGGCAATGGCAACGCACTGGCGTTCGCCCCCGGACAAAGTGCCTACCGCCTGATTGGGATCGCGGATATCGATGCCGATCTTGTGCATCTCCTCACGCGTGACATTGTTGCAGTGCGTAAGGTCGATGTGACGGAAGGGGAAGAAGCCCTTGCGGGGCTCTCGTCCCATGAAGAAATTGCGGGTGATAGACATCAGCGGGATCATGGCGAGATCCTGATAGACGGTCGCGATCCCAGCATCGAGCGCATCGCGCGGGCTGCTGAAATTGACCGGCTTGCCTTCGACCAGGAACGCGCCGCCGCTTGGACGGACAACGCCGGAGAGCGTCTTGATCAAAGTGGATTTGCCCGCGCCATTGTCTCCGAGGAGACAAAGCACCTCTCCGGCCGAGACATGCATCGATACGCCGTTGAGAGCAATCACCGAGCCGTAATGCTTGACAATGTCGGTCACTTCAATGATCGGCATTCGAATATTGGCATCAGCCATGATCAGCGCTCCCCGGTAACCTTGCGGCGGATGAAATTGTTGAAAAGAACGGCCAGCAGCAGCATCGAGCCCAGGAAGACCTGAAACCAGTCGGAATCGAACTTGGTGTAGGTCAGACCGATCGAGACCGAGCCGAAGATGATCGCGCCGAAGAAGGCGCCAATCGCCGAACCATAGCCGCCTGTCAGCAAGCACCCACCAATGACGGCGGCAATGATCGCCTCGAACTCTTTCTGAAAGCCGCGTCTGGCATCCGTGGAGCCGGCATCGAGCACAGTGATGATGGCGACCAGAGCCGCCGCGCATGCCGTCAGCGCAAACAGGCCGGTCTTGACCCTGTGGACCGGGACGCCAGAGTTTCTCGCCGCATTGGGATCACCACCGGCGGCAAAGATCCAGTTGCCCATGCGAGTGCGCAGGAGGACCCAGGTCGCAGCCAGGGCAAGCGCCACGAACCACAATACCGATACCGGGATGCCCGTGACCTTCGGCATGCCGTTGGGGAACTTGTCGATCAGGTCGTGATCCGCAAGCCAGACAAAGACGCCCTTCAGCGCATCGCCGGAAAAAAAGCCAAGCAGCGGACTGTCCTTGACGCGGTCGCCGATGCCACGAAGCTGCGTTGAGCCGCCTGTCGCCCATTTCAGGCCGACGAGCGTCAAGCCACGGAGAATGAAGAGGAATGCCAGGGTCACGATGAAGGACGGAAGGCGCGTGTGAATGACGATCTGCCCGTTGATCGCTCCCATGAACGCGGCAAAAAGCATCGTCATGACGATGGCAACCGAAAGCGGCTGGCCGAAATTCGTAAGGATGACGCCGAAAATCAGTCCCGCAAAGGCCACCATCGAGCCGATCGAAAGATCAAACTCGCCGCCGATCATCAGAAGGGCCGCCGCAATGGCCAGAATCCCCAATTGCGACGCCGGCGCCATGATGGTCATCAGGCCGGAAAGCGAGAACATGGTACGGTCGGCGGTGAGAAAGAAAAAGACGATGACGAGAACAAGGCCAGCCACGGCACCAAGCTCAGGCCGCCGCATCATATGCGTCAAAAAACTTACTTGTTTGACGCGCTCATCGGCCTTCGGCGCAGCCGCCGTTCTCTGCTCAAGCGAAGCCATAACTCCTCCCACGGATCATAATTTAGGGTAGCGTTGGCGCTGCTCGGCAGCGCGGTCAGTCGGCCAAACCCCCTCCCCATTAAGGGGGAGGAGATTCTGGGAGAATGCCCTTCGGCAATTCCGGTTAGCGAATGCCCTTGGCGGAAAGATCCACGACTTGGGCCGCCTTTTCCTTAGTGATAAGGTTCGGGCCGGATGGAACATTCCCCCCCGGGATAAGCCCGTATTTGGCATAGTTGGCCAAGAATACGACCGGTAGATAGCCCTGCAGGAACTGCTGCTGATCGATCGCGAAGGCAGCCTTACCGTCGGCCACGGCCTTCAGGAAATCAGCTGAAAGGTCGAATGTCGCCACCTTGATCTTGCCGGTCATTCCGACATCCTCGACGGCCGCGAGCGAAGGCTCGCCGGCCGTACCGGCACCAAGCGCCATGACAGTATCGACGGCAGTATTGGAACTCAGCGCTGCCTTGACCTTCGCACGGACATCAGCCGGATCGTTGCTGACGGGTAGAACCGTGACCTTGCCGCCGAAACCGTCGGCAAAGCCCTTGCAGCGCAGATCGAGCGAAACATTGCCGACCTCCTGGTTCACGCACAGGCCTTCCTTGCCGCCCAGCTCATGCAGTTTCCCACCGGCGGCTTTGCCGGCGGTATATTCGTCCTGGCCGACATGCAGCAGCGCTCCCAACTCCTTTGAAACGTCGGAACCGGAATTGATGGAAATAACCGGGATACCGGCGGCGACAGCCTTCTTGATGGATGGACCGAGTGCTGAGGCGTCTGGAATGGAGACGATGAGCCCATCGGGCTTCTGATTGACGGCAGCATCGATGAGCTGCCCCATCGACACCATGTCGAAAGTTTCCGGAGCGCGATAATCGACGCTAATACCCATGTCCTTCGCCGCTGCGTTGACGCCGTTCTTGACGACGGACCAGAAAGGATCATTGGCCTGGCCGTGGGTGACGGCGACGATGCGAATGTCAGCGGCATTGGCTATTGCCGAAGAGCACATGAGCGCAGCAGCAACGGCCGCGCCCGCGAGAAGCGATTTCAAACCGAATTTCATTTTACCCTCCCAAAAACAGTCCGCACTACGCGGACCTCCCAATGCTACCGGTTGCAACTCCATTTGCACCCGGTAGCAAGCTCGATAAAACTACTTTATTGTCGACAAAAATCAAGCATCCATTCCATTTTTATTTTTTTGTGGAATATTCATTCCATTCAGGAGGAGACGGCCATGCGCAAACGGGCGACAGCGAAAGAGGTGGCGGAAGCCGCCGGCGTGTCGAAATGGACCGTCATTCGTGCGTTCACGCCCGGTGCGTCGATTACGGAAGCAAGCCGACAAAAGGTGCTTCAGGCGGCCGAGGTTCTGAACTATTCGCCTAACCTGCTTGCCCGCAGTCTTGCGACGAACACCACCCATCAGGTGGCCGTCTTCGTCGATGACTTCGCCAATCCGCACAAGCTTCCGGTTCTGGAGATGTTGACCGAGCGCCTGCAGGCGGAGGGTCTGCTGACCGTATTGATCAACATCAACCGCCATTTCGATCACGTTCACGCCTTGATCAACGCCGACCAACGACAATTCGATGCCGTGATACTGTTCGGTACGGCCTTTCGCGAGGAAACGCTCGGTGATCGACGGCTTGGCCGAGGTTTCCCGCCGATGTTCGTTCTTGCAAGAGACAGCCAAATCCCCGGCGTTCCCGCGATTGCCTGCGATGCAGAACTCGCTCTCGGCGAGATCGTCGATTACCTGTTTAGCAAGGGATATCGCCGTCCCGGTTTTATGACGGGAGCGAGAACCTTGTCGACCGCGCTGGGCAGGCGCCATCATTATGCAAGTTTTTGGCGTCGGAAAGGCATCGAACGCGTCACCGAATTAGCCGCGGAAAGATACAGCGCCCAAGCTGGCGCAGAGGCGGCGCGCATCTATTTGAGCACGACTGCGCCCGAGTCGCGCGTCGACGTATTGATGTGTGAAAATGACATCTTGGCGCTGGGAGCGATGGATGTCATCCGTAGCGAGTTCGGCCTAAGAATTCCGCAAGACGTGGCAGTCGTCGGCTTCGATAACATCGAACTCGGCGAGGCTCCCGCCTACGAATTGACCAGTTACCAACAGCCCACCGAGGCGATGATCAATGCCCTGGTCGCTATGATAACCGGAAAGGACGACAGCGAAACGGTTGTCATGCCCGGGCGCCTCGTGCTGAGATCATCGGCATGAAATGACCCCAAGACGCGGCCGCGAAGCATCCGCGCGAAGCGCTTCCGACCACAATCGAAAGCGTCTAAAGGGCGCCTTGARGGGAACCGAACCACCGGCGACGCAACATGTGGCGGGGAAGTTGGAATGTCCGTTTGTGTGCAAAGTAGAAGTGTCACTTTGGGCTGCTGCACGGCACGACGACCAGCCCCGATCTGACCGGCTGATGCCGTTGCAAGATCAGATCGGGGCGGGTGAGGGGCACCGTTCGGCTTTAGTTTTCTCAGTGGCAATTGTTCCGTCGCCGGTTGTACTATCGGCAGCTGTCTGTTGTAGGGTAGGGATCAAAGCCGCACGATGCTTCCGGAAATCAAGTTGCAAGGTGACGTCGATGTCGCAGCGCTGTCACCACTTCTTCGCGGGATGATCCTTTCGGCTTCCTACGCCGACAGTCAGGGCGGCATAGGGTTGACAGCGACCGGCGCCATGAACCGCAAGTTCGTGCATTGGGCCGCCGTTCACTTCCAGTGGCCCGACTACACGTCGGAAGACCTCTACAGCATGAACAAGGTTCTTAGTGAAGGCGACATGCCGCCGCTTTGGGTCGTCCGCAGCATGCTTGCTCATTTAAAACTTCTTCGCAAAAAGAAAGACCTTTTGCTTGCTACAAAACGATGCCGGGAGTTTCTCGCTAGGCCCCAGGCTTATTTTGACCTGATCGCCACGGACTATCTTTATTCCTACATCCACGACGGCCAGACGCTCGAGGAGGTGCGTGAACGAATGCGTTCGTGGCACGTATTCCTCAATCTTATCAATATCAAAGCCAGGCCGGGATGTTCGGTGAACGACTTGCTGAGCGTCCTCTATCCAAGCCTCTTGTCTCAGCCGGAAGCAGCAATGTCAGCAGAAGTCTGGACGTTGGGATCGGAGCTTCGCTACGGCGTCATTCGTCCCTTGTGCTGGCTGGGACTGCTTCACGAAGACCGCGATGGACTGACCATCCTTCAGAATGGGATGTACCACAAGACACCGCTTTGGGCGGCCTGCCTGCAACTCGAATCCGACATGCAAGGCGACATCCTCATGCATTGAGGAACACCCGGTCATTCCGCAGCCGGCTGCCTCAACAGCGCCTTCTCGCGCCTCGCAATCACTGCAGGATCGTCCATGAAGTCTGTCTTGCGGCCCGGCTTTCGGCCCCGCGGCGTGTAGCCATTCTTCTCACTGTTACTCTTGACCTTCGGCCTTGTCTGCTGCTCCTGGCGCTCCTTGATATAGGCCAGCACGTCTCCGAGTCGCTTGTTCTCGATGATCGCCGCATGCGTCACCCGCTGGTCCTTGTCGAACACCTTGTAGGGCAGGGAGTATCCCTTCCACCGCACGTCCAGCCGGCCATCGGCAAAGGCATAGGTCTCGACATAACGGCCAACCAGGCCACGCGTCACCTCGGTCTCTTCGAGCATGATCCGCTGGCGCTCGAACGAAAACGTCAGCTGCGCCCGACATAACGCTGCTCACGCTTGCACAGGATCTCCTTCAGCCGGTCCGACGCAGATTATCGGACCGGGTAGGGACAATCGCAAATCGCCCATTGTAGCGCTCAATGAAACCGGACAGGAAAGCGTTGCCGTCGTCCATGCCGGAAATCCCCGCCAGCCGCAATTCCTTGACCAGCCGATCCTGCAGCGCCCGGTTCATCCGCTCGACGCGACCCTTCGCCTGGCTCGAATTTGCGCAAAGAATCTCGATGTTTAGCTCACAAAGCGCACGGCTTCACGCCGTAAGCGTGGCTGATGAAACGTCCGCCGCTGCTTGCGCGAGAGCCACAGGCCCGCATCCACCATCCAGCTGCGCAACGTCTCGCGCGACACCCGCAATCCATCGAGCTCGGCAAGCTTCTCGGCCGCCAAGGTTGGTCCGAAGTCTGCATAGCGTTCGCCAACCAGCGTCACGGCATAATCCCGAACACCATCGCTGATGCGGTTGTTCGACGGTCGGCCGATCGCCTTATGCCGGATCGACGCCGCACCGGCCGTTCTGATCCGATCCAACAGCCGTCGCACTTGGCGCTCGCTCAAATCAAGCACATGTGCCGCCGACACCAGCGTCATCCGGCCGGCGATGACCTTCGATAGAATCTCCATCCGTTGCAGGTCGCGCTCGCTCATCGCTGTCAGTCCCATCCGCAATCTCCACCGTCATCAAACAAGGGAAGAGTGACATTCCAACTTTGCAGAAACAGGACACTTCAACTTTGCGTGGAGAATCTACACCAAGTGCAACATGGGCGTGTGAAGGGTAGGGGATTAGCCGCATTCACGCAAATGCGCCATGAAGACCTCCGCCGGTGTTTTGTAGCCCAAGCACTTTCTTGGGAGCGAATTCAGGTGATGGGCGAGGTCGACGAGCTGCTGCTGAGCGACGTTGGACAAATCCGTATCGCCTGGCATGAAGCGTCGAATGCGCTTGTTGGTGTTCTCGACAGCGCCTTTTTGCCAGGGCGAATTGGGATCGCAGAACCAGCTTCTGGCGCCGATCCCATCTTCCAAAGCCCTAAAGCCGCGAAACTCGGTACCGCGGTCGAAGGTGAAACTCTGGCGGGCGAAGGCCGGCAAAGGTGCGAACGCATCGATGATCTTGTCAATGATTGGCCGCGAGTGCCGGCTGCGGTTCTTGATCATCACGGTATAGCGGCTCTTGCGCTCGACGAGCGAGGTGACGTTGGTCTCTCCGAGTTCACGCCGGAAGATCAGGAGATCGCCCTCCCAATGCCCGAACTGTGATCGATCATCAATAAAATCAGGGCGTTGGGAGATTCTGCAGTCAAGCGGGATCAAGCCGTCGCGTGACTTGCGTGCGCCGCGGCGCCGGCGCCTGCGACGTCGTTCCGGCAGGTGCTGATACAGCCCGAGCGGATAGTCTTCCTTGCAATAGATGAAGCGATAGATCGTTTCCGGGCAAATACGGACGGGGCTGACGCCATCTGCGAGAAGCCGGCCAGCGATCTGCTCGGGTGACCAATGCGCCTTCAGCCGGTCGATGACGAGGTCGCGCAGATGCGGATGGCGTCTGAGTTTGCGCAACCGTCGTCGGCGCTCCTTGCTCATGTCGTTGGCGATACCGCTGTAATAGCCGCTATATTCCGGAAAGTCGTGATCCTGGAAGGTATTGCGCTTAAGCTCGCGATAGATCGTCGAGCGATGACGGCCGAGCTGGTGGGCAATCTCCGAGACGGGAACCTTGCGTTCTCTGAGGTGAAATAGGCGTCTGCGGTCAGGCAAGGTGAGCTGCGAATAGCAAAGGGACATGCATATATCTCCAAGGCGAAGCCATTGTTTTTATAAGCATGTCGCACTTGGAAATAGAATGTACCGCGGCTACAAACTGTGGCGGGGAAGTTGGAATGTCCGTTTGTGTGCAAAGTAGAAGTGTCACTTTGGGCGCGTCTTCAGCTATTTAGAAATGCGACACTCGGCATGTCCACTTGCGCTTAGGCAAGCCCCCGAGCGGACCGGCTGGACCGGGTTGCAAGGGAAGGGAGGGGGCGGGTGAGATGCTCCCCTTCGGCTTTAGCTTTGACAGTTGGAGCAGCCAGTCATTCCGCCGCATCGAGGCCAGAGAGCGCTTGTCGCCGTCGGGCAATGACGGCGGGATCGTTCATGAAATCCGTCTTCCGACCCGGCTTGCGGCCCCGCGGCGTGTAGCCATTCTTCTCGCTGTTGGTCCTGACCTTGGGCGCCGGCAGTTGCTCCTGACGCTCCTTGATATAGGCCAGGACATCGCCGAGCCGCTTGTTCTCGGTGATCGCCGCATGCGTCACCCGCTGGTCCTTGTCGAACACCTTGTAGGGCAGGGAATGACCTTTCCAGCGCACGTCCAGCCGGCCATCGGCATAGGCATAGGTCTCGACATAGCGGCCAACCAGGCCACGCGTCACCTCGGTCTCTTCCAGCATGATCCGCTGGCGCTCAAACGAAAACGTCAACTGCGACCCGACATAGCGCTGCTCACGCTTGCACAGGATCTCCTTCAGCCGGTCCGACGCAAGATTTATCGGCCGGTGCAGGTCATCGGACCGGGCAGGGACAATCGCAAACCGGGCATTGTAGTCCTCCATGAAGCCCGGCAAAAACGCGTTGCCCGTCTCCATATCGCCGATATCCGCCAGCCGTAATTCCTTGACCAGCCGATCCTG
>NZ_JBFTQY010000101.1:0-19017 GCF_056399245.1 Rhizobium sp. 01N447_2 | reverse complement strand
CGGCCGTACCGACGTGCCGAAGATCGTCGAATGGTACATGCAAGGCAAGATCCAGATCGATCCGATGATCACCCACACCATGCCGCTCGAAGACATCAACAAGGGCTTCGAGCTGATGCATTCGGGCAAGAGCATCCGCGGCGTGGTRGTGTACTGAGCCATGAAAACGATCTCGACCGAAAATTCTCACGGCGGCACCCAGGGCGTTTACGTCAATCGCTCGGAAGTCTGCGACTGCGACATGACCTTTGCGGTATTCCTGCCGCCGCAGGCCAAAGGACGGAAGCTGCCGGTTCTATGGTACCTTTCCGGTCTGACCTGCACCCATGCGAACGTCATGGACAAGGGAGAGTATCGGCGTCTTGCCGCAGAACTCGGCATTATCATTGTCTGCCCCGATACCAGTCCGCGGGGCGATGCCGTCCCGGACGAACCGGATAATTGGCAGTTTGGCAAGGGTGCCGGCTTCTACGTCGACGCCACCGAGCCGCCGTTCRCACAAAACTATCGGATGTACAGCTACATCGTCGACGAATTGCCGAAGCTTATCGCGGCCGAGTTTCCGGTCGACATGACGCGACAGGGAATCTTCGGTCACTCGATGGGGGGACATGGCGCAATCACGATCGCGCTCAAGAACCCCGAGCGCTTCGGCAGTTGCTCGGCCTTCGCGCCGATCAGCCATCCCTCGGTCTCCGGCTGGTCAAAGCCGGCATTCCAGAAATACCTCGGATCGGATGAAGCGCGCTGGCGGGCATATGATGCCTGCTCGCTGATCGAAGACGGGCACCGTTTCCCGGAATTCCTCGTCGACCAAGGGACGGCGGATAGCTTCCTGGAGGATGGATTGCGCCCCGAAGAGCTCAGACAAGCCTGCGAGACGGCCGGCATCAGCCTGCGGCTTCGCATGCAGGAAGGCTACGGCCACTCCTACTTCTTCATTTCGACATTCATGGAAGACCATCTGCGCTGGCACGCGCGAAGATTGGGAGACTGATTGCAGAGCTTGGCCGGGCATATCGCAAACGGCCCAGAAGGGGAGGAGAAACCCATGACCAGCATAGCCATACATCCGGCAGTGGATTCGGGCTTTCGGGCGACTGACGCTGCTTTCGCAGGCGGGACGCTCGTCTGCAAGTGCGCCAGCAATCCCGTGAAGGTGAGGATCAAGAGCGATATCGCCCACAATCACGCCTGCGGCTGCACGAAGTGCTGGAAGCCCGAGGGCGCAGTCTTTTCGGTGGTGGCGGTCGCGCCGACCGAAAGCGTCGAAGTCCTGGAGAATGGCGATAAGCTCGCCGTCGTCGATTCCACAGCCTTGATCCAGCGCCACGCCTGCAAGGAATGCGGCGTCCATATGTATGGGCCGGTCGTGCGCGAACATCCGTTCCAGGGATTGTCGTTCGTCCATCCGGAGCGCTTTCAGGAAAGCGGCTGGGCGAAGCCTGGCTTTGCGGCCTTCGTGTCGTCGATCATCGAGAGCGGCTTCGACCCCGCGAAGATGGACGCCGTCAGAGCGCAGCTAAGGACGTCCGGCATCGAGCCTTACGATTGCCTAAACCCCGGCCTGATGGACTATATCGCAACCTGGATGGCCAAGAAGAGCGGCGTCCTGGCCGCGTGATCGATCCCGGGGAGCGCCGAGCCGGCGCTCCCCGACAAAACCGCCGCCACCGGATATCGAGCTTTCCGTGATGGCCGCGCACCGGCTTGCCGGCGGCCAGGCTTCCGACGCCTGATGATCAATGTCGATGCGCACCGCATCAGCCTCGACTGCCGAGAAATCCTCACCGACCTGCCACGACAATCCGCTTGGAAAGAAACTCCGCGATGGCCGCCGCCGCGGGACGCCCGATCCTGGACAGCGCTTTGAAATGACGCCTTGCGGGCACCAGGCCGCTTTGCTCGATGCAATTGTGTATTTAAGAAATACCAATTGTGTACGCAAAGTACACAATTGTTGACTCGCCCCCAGAGGCGTGCCATCTTCACGGCGTAGAGCAACGAGCGGCCGGAGAGCGACGATGGCGAAGACCCCCAAGAGCAATCTCTACGAAGACCTGAAACGGCAGATTCTGACGATGGAGCTGGATCCGGACGCCGATCTGGACGAGGCCAGTCTGAGCGAAAAATACGGGCTCTCCCGGACGCCGGTMCGCGACATATTCCGTCGCCTTGCCGGTGAGGGCTATATCGACATCCGCGAGAACAGGGGCGCGCGGGTCATCCCGATGAACCACTCCACCCTGCGAAATTTCTTTCTGGTCGCGCCGATGATCTACGCGGCGATCGGCCGTCTCGCCGTACAGAATTTCAAGCCTAGTCAGCTTTCAGACCTGAAGCAGACCCAGGAGCGCTTCCGCGCCGCCAGCGAGAACATGGACCCTCTGGCGATGGTTCTCGAGAACAACCGCTTTCACGAAATTTTCGGCGAGATGTCGGGCAACGTCTATCTGCAGCCGAGTCTTGGCCGGCTGCTGATCGACCACGCGCGCATCGGCCACACCTTCTTCCGGCCGAGGAACGAGGACATGAAGCGGCGGCTTCAAGTGGCTGCCGACCATCATGACGGATTCATCGATGCGCTCGGCGCCCACGACGAGAATGCCGTCGTCGACCTCGTCTTCGAACACTGGGAATTGTCCCGCGAGAACATGGAAATGTTCATCGCCCCACAAGGCCTCAAGGCGGACGCCTTCCTCGGCGGCCCCGCCACGCAACTCTTGGAGAAATCGTCGTGAAGTTTGAGGGGATCTATACGCCGGCGGTGACGCCGCTTGATCAAAATGGCCAGATCGACCGGGCTGGATTTGCCGCCGTGCTCGAGTCGCTGATCGAGGCGGGTGTTCACGGCATCATCGTCGGCGGCTCGACGGGCGAGTACTACGCCCAGAGCAGTCAGGAGCGTTTCGAGCTCGCGACCTATGCGAAAGAAGTGATCGGCACGCGGCTGCCGCTCATTATCGGGACCGGCGCCACGCGCACCGAAGATTCAGTCGAATACGCCAAGGCGGCGAAGGAAATCGGCGCGGATGCGATCCTGGTGTCGTCACCGCCATACGCGCTGCCGACCGAGCGCGAGAATGCGGTCCATGCCCTGACGGTCGATCGCGCGGCRAACCTGCCGATCATGCTCTACAACTATCCGGCCCGCATGGGTGTCGTGATGGGTGAAGAGTATTTCTCCCGCGTCGGCAAGTCGAAGAACGTGATCGCCATCAAGGAAAGCTCCGGCGACATGGGCAATCTTCACCTCCTCGCCCGGAAATTTCCGCACATCGCGCTGTCCTGCGGCTGGGACGACCAGGCGCTCGAATTCTTCGCATGGGGCGCAAAGAGCTGGGTCTGCGCCGGCTCCAATTTCCTCCCGCGCGAACATGTCGCCCTCTACGAAGCCTGCGTCCTCGAAAAGAACTTCGACAAGGGCCGCGCCATCATGATGGCGATGCTGCCGCTCATGGATTTCCTGGAATGCGGCAAGTTCGTCCAATCGATCAAGCACGGATGCGAGTTGATCGGGCTGAATGTCGGATCGGTCCGCGCGCCGCTGCGTCCGCTCAACTCCGAAGAAAAGCGAACCCTTCAGACCGTCGTCGCCACATTGAAGCGCACGGTCGCCCAGATCACGTCGGGAGCCAATCATGCATGAACCCTTGACCGTCGCCGAATACAAGGCGATCGCCGCCGAGCTTCAGTTTCCGACGAATGCCTTCATCGATGGCGCATTTCGTCCGGCAAATTCCGGCAAGACTTTCATCTCGACGAATCCCGCGACGGGCGAGGTTCTCGCCGAGATCGCCGCATGCGATGCCACCGATGTCGACGCCGCCGTCTCCAAGGCAAAGCAAGCCTTCGACGACGGACGCTGGCGGCTTCGTTCTCCCAATGAGCGCAAGGAAGTGCTTCTGAAGCTCGCCAAACTCTTGGAGCGCAACAGGCATGAGCTCGCCRTCATGGAAAGCCTCGACAGCGGCAAGCCGGTCCGCGAATGCCAGACGGTCGATGTTCCCGATACCATTCATACGCTCCGCTGGCATGCCGAACTGATCGACAAGCTCTATGACAACACGGCTCCGGTCGGCGCCAACGCGCTGACGATGATCGTGCGCGAGCCTATCGGTGTTGTCGGATGCGTGCTGCCGTGGAATTTCCCGCTGCTGATGCTGGCCTGGAAGATCGGCCCGGCGCTCGCTGCCGGCTGCTCGGTCATCGTCAAGCCTGCGCAGGAAACGACGCTCACCACGTTGCGCGTCGCCGAGCTTGCCCATGAAGCGGGCATTCCAGCCGGCGTGTTCAATGTCGTGACCGGCGGCGGCAAGGAGGTCGGCGAGCCGATCGGCCTGCACATGGATGTCGATATGGTGGCCTTCACCGGATCGACGCCGACTGGCCGCCGTTTCTTGCGTTACGCCGCGGACTCGAACCTCAAGAAAATCGTGCTCGAATGCGGCGGCAAGAACCCCGCGGTCGTTCTCGACGATGCCGAAGACCTGGACCTCGTTGCCGAGCAGGTCGTCAACGGCGCCTTCTGGAACATGGGCGAGAACTGCTCGGCCACGTCGCGTCTCATCGTTCATTCCAAGGTCAAGGACGAGCTGCTGAAGCGCATCGGCGCCTATATGCGCGAATGGAAAACGGGCGATCCGCTCGATCCGGTAAACCGCATCGGCGCGCTCGTCAGCAAAGCGCATTTCGAGAAGGTGAAATCGTTCCTCGACGACGCCAAGACGGAGAAGCTGTCGGTCGCCCACGGCGGCGAAACCTATAACGGCGTCTTCATCGAGCCGACGGTGGTCGAGGGTGTAACGCCTGCCAGCCGTCTTTTCCAGGAAGAGATCTTCGGGCCGGTGCTTTCGGTCACGACCTTCAATTCGCTTGCCGAAGCAATCGCTCTTGCCAATGACACGAATTACGGCCTGACGGCGTCCGTCTATACCGGCAGCCTGAGAAACGCCATCAAGCTCTCGCGCGAGATCCGCGCCGGCGTCGTCACGGTCAACTGCTTCGGAGAAGGCGACGCCAGCACGCCGTTCGGCGGCTACAAGGAGTCCGGGTTCGGCGGCCGCGACAAGTCGGTCTTTGCCCACGACAACTACTGCGAACTGAAGACGATCTGGATCGACGTCTCGGAACGCTCGGTCGACGAGACGATCCGATGACCCGCCATGTGATCAAGCGCTTGCCGATCGACACCGGCGTTTCGGGATGGGAGGCGATCAGCGAACGCGCCTTTCCCGCAACAGCGCTTGAGCACGACATTACCGCGGACTGGCTGATCGTCGGCGGGGGGTTCGCCGGCCTGTCGGCGGCGCGCCGCCTTTCGCAATTGCGCCCTGAGGACAAGATCGTCGTCCTCGAGGCTCGCGAAGTCGCCAAGGGACCGGCCGGGAGGAATTCCGGCTTCATGATTGACGTGCCGCACAATCTGTCCTCGGGTGAATATTCGGTGGCCGACGAAGAGGCGACCAAGGACGAGATCAGACAGAACCGTCTGGCGATTTCCTTCGCAGCCGATGTCGCGGCGGAATACGGCCTGTCCAAGGAAACCTTCGATCCGTCGGGCAAGGTGAATGCGGCCGCCTCCGAGCGGGGGCTCGGGCTCAACGACAACTACAGGAAGTCGCTCGAAAAGATCGGCGAGGAGCATCGCGTTCTCGATGCCGATCAGATGCGGGAGATGACCGGCTCGCGCTATTATCGCGGAGGGCTCTATACGCCAGGCGCCGTGATGATCCAGCCCGCAGACTATATCCGCGGACTGGCGCGCGGACTTAGCTCAAAGGTCGCCATCCACGAGCACTCGCCGGTGCTGGAGCTTTCGCGCGAGGGCATGTCCTGGAAGGCGAAGTCCGGCCGCGGATCTGTTTCCGCGCCGAAGGTCATTCTGGGTGTGAACGGCCATATTCAAAGCTTCGGCCATTTTCGCGGACGGCTGATGCACATCTTTACCTACGCGTCGATGACATCAGCCTTTTCCCAGAATGAGTTCGGCGGCGATGTGACCGGCGCAGATCGTTGGGCGCTGCTGCCGGCCGACCCGATGGGAGCGACGGTCCGAAAGATCACCACCGATGGTCGTTCGAGAATCGTCATCAGGACGAGGTTCACCTACGACCCGAGCCTCCAGGTGTCGGAGAGGCGGGTCGCCGGCGTGGCGGCCGAGCAGCGCCGGTCGTTCGACGCGCGGTTTCCCGGACTGGAAAGCCTGCCGATGGAATATAGCTGGGCGGGTGCTCTCTGCCTCAGCCGAAACCATGTGCCGGCATTCGGCGAAGTCGAAGAGGGGCTTTTTTCCGCCTGCTGCGAGAATGGTCTCGGCACGGTCAAGAGCACGCTTGCGGGAATGATGGCAGCCGATCTCGCCACAGGAGCCGCAAGCCCCGAACTCGACAAATACAAGAACCAGCCGGAACCGGTGAGATTGCCGCCCGAGCCCATCGCGTGGCTCGGCGTCAACTCGGTCATCCGCCTACAGGAATTGCGTGCAGGCCGCGAGGGATGATCCCTCGGCCCGCGCAATATGAAGACTGCCCGCTTGCAGACTTCAATGAGAATGGGAACGAAAAACAGGAGTAAGAACAATGAAGACTTTGTGGAAGGCGCTCTGCGCCGCTGCGATGATCGGGGTCAGCATCCTTCCTGCTCGCGCGGAAGAAAAGACGATCAATCTGGGCACGATGTCGTGGGAGGACCTGACACCCATCACCGGCATTACCAAGAAGGTTCTCGAAGACGCCGGCTATACCGTCAAGGTGACCGAGTTCTCCGAATGGGGCATCGCCTATGCCGCTCTCGCCAAGGGCGATATCCAGGCTCTCACTTCGCAGACGGACTACGTCGCTCAGGACTACTGGGACAAGAACAAGAACCGGCTCGAGAAGATCTCACCCGTTTCGCATGGCCTCTATCAGGGTGTCGCGGTTCCCAAATATGTCCCGATCGACTCGCTGGAACAGCTCAATGAAAACGCCGACAAGTTCGGGGGCAAGATCATTGGTATCGAACCGGGTTCCGGCCTGATGCGCGATACCTCGAACGCGGTCAAGGACTACGGTCTCAAGCTCCAGCTCGTCGAGGGCAGCACGGCCGCGATGACGGCGGCGCTGAAGTCCGCCTATGATCGCAAGGAGTGGATTGCGGTGACGATCTGGGAGCCGTCCTGGATGGTTCAGAAGTACGAGGTCAAGTACCTCAAGGATCCGAAGGGCGTGTTCCCGCCGCCGCAGAGCTACTACTGGATCGGCCACAAGGGCTTCTCCGCAGAGAACCCGCATGCGCGTGAAGTGATGGCCAGCGTCTACGTGCCGATCGCCGACATCACTGCCATCAACGGCGCAGTCAATGAAGGCAAGACCATGGACCAGGCCGTGCAGGATTGGATCGGCGCCCATGCCGAACTGATCAAGCGTTGGGAAAACATCAAGAAGAGCTAAACGCGTCGTGGCCGTCCGATCCCATCGGGCGGCCACCTGCAGCGCCGCGCGTCTTTCAGACGCGCAAAGGAGACGCTGTCGCACTTTGAATGGCTGCATAATGAGAGAAGCTAGCGCCGATTGGCTCAAGGGGATCGCTATGAAAACCGTAAATGCCGATATCAATGATGTCCTGATCGACTGCCAATCCCTTTGGAAAGTCTTCGGTGACAAGTCCGCTGCGGCAATGAAGTCGATCAAGGAGCGCGGCCTCGGCAAAAAAGAGGTCTTGAAGGAGTTCAACTGCGTCGTCGGCGTATCCGATGCGAGCATTGAGGTCCGGCGCGGTGAAATCTTCTGCATCATGGGATTGTCGGGAAGCGGAAAATCGACGCTCATCCGCCTCCTTAACAAGCTGATCACGCCGAGCTCCGGGAAAGTCCTCGTCAAGGGACGCGACCTTGCCGCCCTGTCGCCGGTCGATCTGAGGCAGATGCGCGCCAGGAACATCGGCATGGTGTTTCAGAGCGTCGCTCTTTTGCCGCATCGCACAGTCCTGGAAAATGCGGCCTTCGGCCTCGAGGTTCAGGGCATAACCAAGCCGGAGCGAAACAAGACCGCTGCTGCGGCGCTCGAGAAGGTCGGTCTCGCCGACTGGGTGAGCCGATATCCGAACGAGCTTTCCGGCGGCATGCAGCAACGCGTCGGGCTCGCCCGCGCGCTCGCTTCCGACCCCGAGATCATTCTGATGGACGAGCCGTTCAGCGCTCTTGATCCACTCATCCGGCGTCAGCTTCAAGACGAATTCCGCCAGCTGACGAAGGCCTTGGGCAAGTCGGCGGTCTTCATCACCCATGATCTCGACGAGGCGATCCGGATCGGCGATCGCATTGCGATCATGAAGGACGGCGTCATCATCCAGACCGGCACGGCCGAGGAAATCATCCTCAACCCGGCGGATGCCTATGTCGCCGAATTCGTCGCCGGCATATCCCGCCTCCATCTGATCAAGGCGCACTCCGTCATGCGCAGCGTCGCCGAATTCCAGCAGAGCCAGCCGAATTCCGACATCGCGTCGCTGGCGCGCACGACGCCGGACGCCGACATCGACGAACTCATCACGTTGACGATGCAATCGGAGCGCGACGCCATCGCCGTCGTCGATAACGATCAGGTCGTCGGCGTGGTCACGCCACGCAGCCTGCTTATGGGCGTCAAGGGGACGTCCACCCACGATCTGACGGCGGCGTCCCACAACTGGAGCTGATTGACATGGATAGTTCAGGCTTCACCGATCTTTTTGACGAATGGACGGACGCCGCGCTTGAGTGGGTGAGCGACAATGGCGAATTCCTCTTCGATACCATCAGACAGGTTCTCGAAGGGCTCTATGACGGGATCTTATGGCTCCTCGAGCTTCCACCATTCTACCTGGTCGCGCTGATCGTAGCGCTTATCGGCTGGCGGCTGGTCAATGTCTGGTTCGCCGTGCTGAGCGGCGCAGCGCTGGCGCTTTGTTTTTCCATGGGACTCTGGCCGGAGACGATGAGCACGCTCGCGCTGGTCTTGACCGCGACCGCGCTCGCCCTGGCGATCGGCATCCCGATCGGAATCGCCGCCGGCTTCTTCACCGGCCTCGACCGCTTCATGGAACCCGGCCTCGATCTCATCCAGACGCTTCCGCCATACATCTACCTGCTGCCGGCGATCGCTCTGCTCGGCTATGGACCGGCGACGGCACTGATCGCGACGGTGATCGTCGCCGTGCCGCCGGCGATCCGCCTGACCTCTCTCGGTATCCGGATGACGCCCAAGGAGTTCATCGAACTCGGAGAGGCGCTGGGGATGACGCCGGCGAAGATGTTCTTCAAGATCCGCCTTCCCTTTGCGCTGCCGAGCATCATGGCAGGCATAAACCAGAGCCTGATGATGGCCTTCGGCATGGTCGTCATCGCCGGCATCGTCGGCTCCGGCGGGCTCGGAGAGACGATCTACGGCGCGATCAGAACGCTCGACATCGCGACCTCGATCAATGGAGCGATAGCCATCGTGGTACTGACTATGGTGCTTGACCGGATAACTCAGAGCGCCGCTCGGCTCGGAACGGGGAGGAAGTCATGAATCCGTCCGTCCTGCAGTTTTCGCCGGGCGCTTTCCTGGCACCGTCGGTCGATTGGCTCAACACCAATCTTCATCCGCTGTTTGCGGCGATCAGCTATCTGATCGAAACGGTCCTTTCCGGATTCGAGGCGGCGCTCCTCTTCGTGCCGCCCTATGGGCTTATCGCGATCGTCGTCATCCTGGCATTCGTCGCCGTCGGTCTGCGCGCCGCGATCCTTGCGGGTCTTTGCCTGGGCTTCTGTCTCCTCATGGGACTGTGGACGGCATCGATGCAGACCCTCTCTCTGGTCACTGTCGCGGTTCTGATCTCCGTGCTTATCGCCTTCCCGATCGGCGTCCTGTGCTCGCGCCACAAGACATTGGAGGCGATGGTTCGCCCGGTTCTCGACGTAATGCAGACCGTGCCGCCGTGGGTCTACCTCATTCCTGCGGTGATGATCTTCAGCCTTGGACGGGTGCCGGCAATCATCGCCACCATCGTCTATGGCATTCCGCCGATGCTCCGCCTGACCACGCTGGCGTTCAACCAGGTGCCGAGAGAATTTGTGGAACTCGGCAGCGCCATCGGCGCGCCTCCCAGTTCGGTGCTTTGGAAGATCGAGATCCCCCTGGCCAGGCAGACGCTCCTGGTCGGGCTCAACCAATGCATCCTTCTGTCGCTGGCGATGGTCGTATTGGCCGGCCTTGTCGGCGCAGGCGGTCTCGGCGCGGAGGTGACGCGCGGCCTGACGCGCATGGAGATGGGGCTTGGTCTGCGGGCGGGCCTGGCGATCGTTGCAGTCGCCCTTCTGCTCGACCGGCTGTCCCGCGGCCTGCTCGACCGCGACAGGCCACGCAAGGCAGGATGAGCAAGGACATGAAAAGATGAGAAACAGCTTCTTCTGTATCGATGCGCATACCTGCGGCAATCCCGTCCGCCTCGTCGCCGGAGGCGGTCCGCTGCTTCCGCATGCGCCGATCAGTGAGCGACGGGAGATTTTTGTCCGGGACCATGACTGGGTGCGCAAGGCGCTGATGTTCGAGCCAAGGGGGCACGACATCATGTCAGGCGCGATCATCTATCCGGCCTATCGGGAGGATTGCGATTTCGCCGTGCTTTTCATCGAGGTGAGCGGCTGCCTGCCGATGTGCGGCGCCGGCACCATCGGCACCGTGACCGCTGCGATCGAGGAAGGGCTGGTCAAGCCGCGCGAACCCGGCCGCGTCGCCATCGAGACGCCTGCGGGGAGAGTTGATGTTACCTATGAGGAGAAGGGCGGGTATGTCGATTCCGTTCGTCTCCACAATGTGGCGAGCTATCTCCATGAGGCTGATGTCGAGGTGGAGGTGCCGGGAATGGGCCGTCTGCGTGTCGATATATCCTATGGCGGCAACTATTATGCTGTCATCGAACCACAGGATACCTGGATCGGCCTCGATGGCATGACCGCATCCGCCATTGTCGGCTGCAGCCAGAGACTGAGGTCAGCACTTGCCGGTATCTGCGATCCCGTTCGTCCCGACGACGCCAGGATTAGAGGCGTGCATCACGCCATCTGGTGCGACCGCCCGGTGAATGACGTCTCGGATGGACGCTGCGCCGTCTTCTATGGCGAGAAGGCCATCGATCGCTCGCCGGGCGGAACCGGCACCTCCGCCCGCATGGCCCAGCTCTACGGCAAGGGACGGCTTACCGTCGGGTCGAGATACCGCCATGAAAGCCTGATCGGAACCGTTTTCGAGGGGCGGGTCGAAGCCGAGGCAAGTATTGGACCCTATAGCGGTATTCTTCCAAGCATCGGAGGCTGGGCACGCGTCATCGGACACAACACCATTTTCGTTGACGATCGTGATCCGCTGGCGCACGGTTTTCAGATTCGATGAGCGCATTCAGAAACGGTGATGAGATGACTATGCGACCCGGGCAGCATCGACAGGGAGACGACGCCGCGAAGTCGGCTGGCCGGCTCAAGGTGGGCTTCGTTCTGGCGCGATCGTTCACGCTGTCCGCCTTCGCCCTCTTCGTGGACACGCTGCGGCTTGCCAGCGACGAGCAGGATCGTTCGGGAAGGGTCCTTGCCGACTGGCAGGTGATCGGCAGCACGCGGCACCTGATCACTGCGAGCTGCGGCGTCCAGGTCGCTCCGACGTCCGATTTCGTCGATCCGTCGAAGTTCGATTACATCGTGGTCGTCGGCGGCCTTTTGACGGTGGAGAACCCTGTCGACCAGGAGACCATCGCTTTTCTCAAGCAGGCCGACGCCAAGAAGGTGCCGCTCATCGGCGTGTGCACGGGGTCGTTCATCCTTGCTGAGGCAGGCCTGATGAAGCGGCACGACTCCTGTGTGAGCTGGCTGCACTACAAGGAGTTTCGGGAGCGGTTCCCTGAGCTTAGCGTTCGTTCCGACCGGCTCTTCAATCTCGATCGCCAGCGCGGATCGTGCGCAGGCGGCAGCAGCTCCGCCGACATGGCGGCATTGCTGGTCAGGAAATGCATCAGCCGCGACGCCGAACGAAACGCGCTGGAGGTCCTTCAGATCGAAAAGGCCCGGACTTCAGCGGACATACAGCCCAGGCGTCCGCTCTACGACGATTATGACGACGCCCGCGTCAAGGCGGCGATGATTACGATGGAACAGTTCGTCGATGGCAGCATGTCTATACAGAAGCTTGCCGCCACGGTTGGCCTGTCTCGGCGGCAACTGGAGAGGATCTTCATCGACAAGACGGGAATGTCTCCCGCCAAGGCCTATAATCGTGTTCGCATGGAGCGGGCGAAATCGATCCTGGCCCAGTCGAAGGCGCCAATGATCGAGATCGCGCTGGACGTCGGCTTTGAAAACGCCTCGCAGTTCACCAGAACCTTCAAGCGCACATTCGGGCAAACGCCGTCGCAGCATCGCGCAGCCGCTTCGAGAGCGCACTAGAACAGGATGATTTTAGGCCGGGTCGGCCTAAAATCTGAATCCTGTGCTACATTAAATAGTTAGAGTATGATGTCGTCCGAAAACCGCTCACACTTTTCGGCATCATGCTCTAGGCTTATTCAGATATCTTCCCACGGAAACGTGTCCAGCCGCACCGCTCCCCTTGCCGTGATCAGCGCCTGGGTTTCCAGCTTGATGCTCTCGGATCCGGCTTCGGCGATCAGGCTTTCGACGTTGAGCACCATGTTCTCCTCGATGCAGCCGCTGAAGTTCGGGTCGAAATCCGGATGCAGAAGGATCCCCGGCCATTCGTCCGCCATTCCGGTTCCGTGCAGAGCAAGCGTGTATCGATAAGGCTGGTATTTCTCCGGAATCCGCCACGACAGTTCGTTGAATTCCTGGAACGTCATCCCGGGCCTGATGATTGAAAGATTGTGCTCGATCTGATCCCGGGCGGCGGCGTAAAGTTCCTTCTGCTTGGCGCTCATCGCGACGTGTCCCGCTGTCCATGAGCGCGAGAGATCGGCGCAATAGCCGTAGGGTCCGATCATGTCGGTGTCGAAGGATATCATCTCCCCGCGTTTGATGACGTAGTCCGAACATTCCTGATACCAGGGGTTCGTTCTCGGGCCTGCGGTCAAGAGCTTGGTCTCGAGCCACTCGCCACCGCTGCGTGCGTTTTCGAAGTGAAGCTCGGCCCAGATCTCTCTTTCGGTTCGGCCCGGTTCAGAAATCTCGTACATCCGCGCCATGCCTGCTTCGCAGACACGGATCGTCCATCGCATCAGCTCGATCTCCTCGGTGCTCTTGATGGATCGCGCCCGCTCGGCCAGTTCCTGGCCGTCTAAGAGCATGAAGCCGCGTTCCCGCAATTCGAACGCGCCGGCGGGTTCGAGCCTGTCCACCGCCACGCGTTTGTTACCGCCATTGCGGCTTACGAGGTCCGCGACCTCGTCCGCCCAGGCTTTCATGCGAGGTTCCATAAGGTTCCCGGCCGTGAAGAATATCCATGACTTCGCCGGCCGGATCTCGTCGATGCCGGGAAGCCCGTTATTGACATGGTCGGCGCCTTCGAATTCGAAAAGTATGGCCGGACCATCGGCCACGATCAGAGCGTAACGCGAGGCGTTGTGCATCGTCCAAATGCTCATATTCGATGAATCGAAGGCATATCGGATGTTGACGGGGTCGTAGAGAAGCAGGGCGCCGCAGTCCCATTCGCGCATTTTCCTGCGCAGGCGCTCCAGACGATAGCGGCGAGCCAGATCGAGCGTCGCGGCCGGCACAGGACTGATAAGAGGCCGGTCGGCTCCTTCAGGATTGAAATATGCCTGCTTTCGCTCGTCCTTGAAGACCGTCGAGCCGGTCAACTCGGCGGAATCGCTTTCCTCTCGCAGCATCTCAGTCAGTCCCTGTTGTCGGTGAGTGACAGTGTCAGCGCTCGATGACCAGATCGCTGAGCGGCTTGGAGCAACAGGGCAGGAAGAAGCCGGCGTCGATTTCCCTCTGGCGAATTCCGCCATTGTGGCTCATGTCGACGGTTCCGGAGGCGAGCTTCGACTTGCAGGTGCMGCAGACGCCGTTCGCACAGGACGACGGGATCCTGACGCCTGACTTCTTCGCACAAGAAAGCACGCTTTGGTCGCCTGTTACCTCGATGCTGCGGGCCTGCTTCGAGAAGGTGACCTGAAAGACCTTGGCAGTTGCCTCCTGAACCGCAGGGATTTCGGGTTCGTCGATGACCGCTGCGTCGAAGCTTTCCTCCAGGTAGTTCGAGCCGGGCACGCCGAGTTCGGCGGCAATGCCGCGCGCGGCGGTCATGAACGGGGCGGGGCCKCAGCACATCACGGTTCGCTCGGCGATATCGGGAACCGCAAGCCTGATATAGTCTTTCGAAATGCGACCGGTCAGACCGGGCCAGGACGGCTCGCCGGCCACGGTCTCCGGGAGGAAATGCAGGCGAAGGCCTTTCAGCCTGCGGGCGATGCAGGTCAGTTCGTCGCGAAAGATCAGATCCTGCGGCGTCCGGCCGGCATGCATGAAGACGACGTCGGCGGGTTCGCAACCGTCGGCGAGTTCCCGCAGAATGGACATGACGGGGGTAATGCCGGAACCGCCAGAGAGCAGTAGAAGCTTACGTCTCGGCGTCTCGGGCCTGACGAAATGGCCAAGCGGGCCGTTCGCCTTGACGGTCGCGCCGGGAACCAGGGTGTCGTGAAGCCAGTTGGAGATCTTTCCGCCGGGAACGCGCTTCACCGTCACGGAGAAGGCGTTTGTCCGATGCGGCGAGGAGGAGATGCTGTAGCACCTGTTTTCAGCGTCTCCATTATGTTCCAGGTCGAACAGAAAGTACTGCCCGGCCTTGAACGCGAACCGCTTGCCCTCGCGCGATGCGAAGGTGAATGTCTTGACGTCATGGGTTTCCTGCTGAACGTCGAGGCAGACGAGCGCGTCGTCTTCTTCCGGGTTCCAGACGTCGTCAAGGGCGGCCCTGGCTGCGGGCATCTGCGGGCTCCTAGTATCCATGGGCGCGCATCCGATCGATGTACCAACTGGCGAACTTGTCGAGGTTCGTCTCGGAGAAGCGGGAGTAGGGGCCGGGCTGATAGGCCGGGTCGAGAGTGCCTGCATGGGAGCGCGCGACAAGATCGGCGTCCTGGTCCGTCGTCGCGACCCAGACATCCGTCAGCTTGTCGAGATCGTAATCCACGCCTTCGACKGCGTCCTTGTGGACCAGCCACTTGGTTCTCACAAGCGTCTTGCCTGCCGAGAGCGGAATGACGGTTGCCACCACGGCATGGTCGCCCATGAAGTGGTTCCAGCTGTTGTGGCCCCAAAGATGCGTATCGCCGAGATCCTTGCGGGTCATGTGCCCAAGAAGCTTGGAGGATGCGGCGGTGGCGTCGTGGGTCTGGGATTCGCCGGCGCCTGCGATGATCAGCCGTTGGGTGCGGAAGTTGGTGGCGCAGTCGGCGAGCTGCTCGACGGCCGCCGACGGAAAGCCGTCGGACTCCCAGGCCTTCGTCCGCTCTTCATACAGCCTGAAATGCTCCTCGGCCTGTTCGCGATCCTCCGGGTTCAGCGTTTCCGGGTCGAAGCCGAAGTCGAGATCGACGAAGGAGACGCAAAGCTCCGGATGGTTCGCGGAGCAATGGTAGCATTCGCGATTGTTTTCCATCGTGAGCTTCCAGTTGCCATCCTCGATGACATCCGTTTGGAAGGCAACCTTTGCGTTCCGGATGTCGTAGGGGGCGAGGCGCTCGGTCATGGCCTGTTCGAGGATAGCAATGTCTTCGGGCGGATTGTCGGAGAGACAGACATAAATCAGCCCGCCGATCGACTTGAAAGTGACGGGCTTGAGGCTCCGACACTCCTTGTCGAAGTCCTTGCCCATGTGAGGTGCGTAGCTGAGCTCACCCGTCAGTTCATAGGTCCAGGTGTGATAGGGACAGACGAGTTTTGAGACGATCGTCTTGCCCGGATCGAGAAGGCGGGAGCCGCGATGACGGCAGACATTGTGCAGGACGCGAATTTCTCCGTCGTCGTCACGCAGAAGGATTAGGCTCGTCTTGCCGATATCGATCACCGTGGCGTCACCGGGCTCGGGAACATCGCAGTCCAGACCGACGCAGATCCAGTGATTGTGGAAGAAGACGTCGATGTCTGCTTCGAACACGTCTTCTCTGACGTAAAGGCCGGCCGGCAAAGAGTGACCGTTGGCGCGAGCGTCGAGAAGAGCCGAAATGGAAGATGGGAGCTTGTTTAGCATGAGAACCTCTTATGCGAGAGTTTCCCGAGATTGCCCTTGCAAAGCTGATGTTTCAACGGCATAAAAAATTACACTCGCATGAGTTTTTATCATGTGAAGAGGAGTTGCGATGCATTTCCGAAGACGGATCCCGTCGCTGACGGCACTGGTCACTCTGGAGGCGGTGCTCCGAAAGAAGAGCTTCACCACGGCTGCGACCGAATTGGGCGTCACCCAGGCAGCGGTCAGCAGGCAGATTGCATTGCTGGAGGAGGAATTCGGCCAGCCCTTATTTGTGCGCAAGCATCGAGCGATCGAGCCGACAGCGGCATGCATCAGCCTCGGAGCCACGCTGGCCAAGAGCTTTGCCGATATTGCCGAGGGCGTGGAAGCGCTCCAGTCGCGCAGCCAGGACGTGCTGACGATAGGGGCGACCGTTGCATTCTCGTCTTTCTGGCTGCTGCCGCGGCTGGCCGAATTCCGCCGGGCGAACCCGGGCATCCTGGTGCGGGTGATATCCCAGGATAGCCCGATCGCTCTCGACGACGGCGAAGTCGACGTGGCAATTCGATATGGTGTGCCTCCCTTCAGCGATGGCACCGTCATCGCCTCGCGCGGCGACGTCATCTGCCCCGTCTGCTCTCCCGACTATCTCCGGCGTCGGGGCGATGGTCCGCCCGGCCCCCTAGACGAATTCATCGAAACGGATGTTCTCGATCGTTCCTGGTATAGCTGGGCGCAGTGGTTTTCGCTGACCGGCGCCAACCTCGAGGTGAAGCCGTCGCTTCGGTTCAACCACTATACCGAAACCATTGCCGCCGCGCGCGCAGGCCAAGGCATTGCCTTGGGATGGCGCATGCTGGTGGGCACCTTTCTGGAGGATGGAACCCTGGTGCAGGCCGACGGCGGCGAGCTTGCCGCGGAAGATCGTTACAACGTGATCGTGCCCGTCAAAGCCAAGCGAAGCAATGCACGCGACCTTGCCGCCGCCTGGCTGACGGCATCGCTGCACGGCTAATCGAAAGCCGTAATCACAAACCGAGCCCCACGGCTGCCGTCCGGTGAACGCCTTTGGGGATGAAGGCGAAGCGATCTGACAGGCCCAGAAAATCGGCCGCCAGGTGAATGACGGAAAGCCACATTTCCGTCCCCTGCAGGCTCGGTTCACCACCGTCGGCAAACGGGAATCCCTCGCCATCCCGCCATCTATCGAGAGCCCGCGATATGAGATTGCGGGCGATCGCCTCCCCGTCAGCCCGCCTGTAGTCGGTCTGCCGGGCAATCAGCAGCAGAGGATGCATCGTATCGAGCAGGTTGCACGCATTGTATCTCGCGGCGACGAAGCCCTTGTGGTTGCGATAGTTGAGGTGAACTGTTTCGAGTGAGGCGTACGGATGCGGAAGTGCCACGCCGAACTGGGCGTAGGTGCCGCGCGTCAGGCGATAAAAGCCGTTCACCGGTTGAAGCCATCCTTCCGCCGCGGTCGGTTCACCCCACAGCCCCGAGACACTGTTGGCATTCCGGCTCAGCCACTCGAAAAGCTCCTGCCGGGAATTCCTGATGCCGAAATACTTCGCATTGAAGTACATGGCAGTTCCGATCGCATCGACCACGCTTCCGGCGTGCCACGCCCGGGTCGACCAGGGCAGGGCGCTCAGCCATTCATCCAGCTCTCCGGCGCCGAGCTCGACTGCATGGACGAGTTGCCGTGGACCGGAACCAAGCAGTTCAAGCGCATAGCCAACCGCAAGGACGTTATAGAGCGCCTTTGGTTCATCCCTCAGCGCCTTGCCATGCATTCGCGAATGCTCCTCCGGGAAAAGGCCGGTCTCTTGGTCCTGCAGACCTTGGAGGAGCCCGACCGTCTCCGCCGGATTGAGGTCGGGCGGCAGCTGGCCGAATCCGGCAGCGATCTCGATTGCATCGCAGAGATGCCGGATCGCTGGTCTCCGGATGCCGTCTGCCTCCAGCGATTCATAGGCTCCCTCCGTTTTCCAGCGCGCAAGAATGTCGGGCCATTGGTCTTTCGCTTTCTGACCGAGCCTGACCAATTGATCTTCGACGTCGCCCGTGCCGGATTTCCTGGGCGCCGAGCCTCGGCTCCGCAGCACCCGGGCGGGCACGCCACCGGCAATCGCCATGGCGGGAATGTCCCCCGTGACCACCGCTCCGGCGGCGATCACCGCACCATTTCCAATCGTGGCGCCATCGAGGATCACGCAATTGGCGCCGATCCAGACATCGTCACCGATCACTATGCCGATGCTGACGACACCCTGTCGGTGTATAGGAATGGTCGGATCGTCGAAGCCATGATTGAAGCCGACGATCGATGCATGCGAGGCAATCCGCACGCCATGACCGCACGTCACCTTGCCGGAAACACAGGCATAGGGATTGATGGTGCAATCATCACCGAAGATTATATCGCCGCGGACCAGCGCGTGACCGGCGATCCAGGATCGTTCGCCCATCGTCAGGTTTTCGGTGAAGATTGCGGCGCCCTCAGCGATGTAGGACGTCTCGGCCAGCTCCGCACCGCATGATCGCCGGAGTTCCGCCTTGCGGGCGAGGTGAGCCGGATGACGGAGGTCAGACGCAACGTGTTCCCAGGTCAGGTATTGAAGCCTGCGCGCTTCCCTCTCTTCGCTCACTGACGATTGCGGGCTGTTGGCGTGATCCATCTCGATCCTCATTCTCAGGTTCAACCGCTGAATATTCCTCTGCCTTCAGCGATCCGTTGCCTCGCTGCATCAGACGGCGTGATCCGTCTAAAAGCAAGACTTCTGACAATGGTGGCGCAGCCCTCGTTGAGATGGCTCCAATTGTG